>CABUGR010000241.1 GCA_902491135.1 uncultured Collinsella sp.
CAGCTTGCCGGTGCCGGCGTGGCACTCAAACTGGTGCAGGTCCTGGGCGAGCGTTTGGGCAAGCCGTCGTATTGGCGTTCGCTGATAGAGGTCGCGGCGTTGGGCACCGTATCCGACATGATGCCGCTCACGCCCGAGAATCGCGCACTGGTCGCCGAGGGCATCCAGCAGATGCGCGTGACGGCCCGTCCCGGCTATATCGCGCTTGCCGCGCTCGCCAAGGCGGACCTTTCGAGCATTACGGCGGATGGCCTGTCATTCTCGCTCATTCCCCGCTTAAACGCTGCCGGTCGCATGGCCGATCCCAAGCTGGCGCTCGACCTGCTGCTTGCCCGCAATCCCATCGAAGCAAGCGCGCTGGCGGCTGAGCTCGAGGAAATCAACCGCCAGCGCCGTGAGATCGAGGCGGAGCTCACGCGCGATGCCATGGCAAAGGTCGAGGAGACCTATGACGGCGGACGCGCGATCGTCGTGGGCGGTGAAGGCTGGCACGAGGGTGTCAAGGGCATCGTGGCAAGCCGTCTGACCAACCGCTATCACGTGCCGGCGCTGCTGTTCTCGATCGAGGACGGTATCGCGCGCGGCTCTGGTCGCTCGGTGGGCAAAGTTAACCTGTTTGACGCCGTCGAGCGCTGTTCCGACCTGCTGATTCGTCGCGGCGGACATGCCGGTGCGGTGGGAGTGACCATCGAGGCATCCAAGCTCGATGAATTCCGTCGTCGCCTTTCCGCCGTGCTATCGGAGATTCCCGCCGAGGACTTTGAAGACATCGACGAGGTTGCCGCCACGGTCGACCTTTCCGAGCTGAATATCGAGACTATAGAGCAGATTTCCCGTCTTGAGCCGTTTGGCCAGGGCAACAAGGTGCCGCTGCTGGCCGCCGAGGGCGTGACGATGTGCGATCGCGCCGTGGTGGGCAAAACCGGCGAGCACATGCGCTTTGTGGCGACCGATGGCGCCGCGAGCGTGCCGGCCATTATGTTCCGCGTGCCGCAAATCGATAAGCTCATCAACTGCGATAGCGCTGTCGACTTGGTGTTCGAGGCCGTTGCCGAGCATTGGCAGGGGCGTGTGAAGCCCAAGCTCATGATCAAGGATGTTCTGGTTCGCGATACCACGCTGCCCAGCGTCGACGATCCGGCATGCGAGCTTCGTCGTGGCGTGCAGCCGGCGGATTCCGGCCTGCGCCTGGAGTCGCGTAAACGCGAGACGCTCGCCCAGCTTTCTTATACCGAGCTGACGCGCTCGCTTATCCATAGCTTTATCGGCTCGAACCAGCCGCACCGCGCGCAGGTCGAGGCGCTCGATGCCCTGGCCGATCACCAGAGTGTTCTGGCCGTTATGGGAACGGGGCGCGGCAAGTCGCTCATCTTCCATGTGCATGCCGCGCGCGAGGCGGTCCTTCGCGGGCGTGCGAGCATCTTTGTCTATCCGCTGCGTGCGCTCGTTGCCGACCAGGCCTATCACCTCTCGTCGACGATGGCAGCGCTTGGCATTGGCGTTGGCGTGCTGACCGGCGAGACCGTGGAGGCCGCACGCGATGACGTGTTCGCCGGCCTAGCTTCGGGCCGCACCGGTATCGTGCTCACGACGCCCGAGTTCCTGTCTATCCACCGTGACCGTTTCGCGCGTTCGGGCCGCATCGGCTTTGTCGTTATCGATGAGGCACACCACGCCGGCCTTGCCAAGGGCGGCGACCGTAGCGCCTATCTTGACATGCCCGATATCCTCAAAGCCCTGGGCGACCCGGTCGTTATGGCTGCGACGGCCACCGCGACGGCTCCGGTCGTGGCCGAGCTTGCCCGCATGTTGCCAATCACTCGCACGGTGGTCGACGAGACGGTGCGCGAGAACCTGCAGCTCGAGGACGACCGCGACCTTGCGAGCCGCGAGAACCGTTTGGTGTCGATCGTGGCGACGGGGGAGAAGACCGTCATTTACGTCAATTCGCGTGACCAGTCCGTGGCGCTCGCCAAGACACTACGCAAACGCGTTCCCGACTGTGCGACCCGTATCGCGTTCTATAACGCTGGCCTTACGCGCACCGACCGCCATCGCGTAGAGGAGGCGTTTCGAGACGGCAGCCTCAGCTGCATCGTCTCGACATCCGCCTTTGGCGAGGGCGTCAACCTTCCCGATATTCGCCATGTCGTGCTCTATCACATGCCGTTTGGCGGCATTGAGTTTAACCAGATGAGCAGCCGCGCCGGTCGCGATGGCCAACCCGCCGTGATCCATCTACTCTATTCGTCGCGTGACGCCCGTATTAACGAGCGCCTACTCGACTGCTATGCGCCCGAGCGCGACGAGCTCGTCACGCTCTATCGCGCGCTGCAGACCATGTGGCGCTCCAACCGCGGCAAGACCGGGGACGATTCCTTTAGCGCGAGCGATATCGACATCGCGCAGATGTGCCTTGCCATCGATGCTCGCACGCCGGTCGACGAGCGTTCGGTGGAAAGCGGCCTGGGAATCTTCGAAGAGCTTGGTTTCTGTCGAGTTTCGGGGTTTGACGACACTCGTCGCATCGCGATGGCCGAAAACCCCGGCCGCGTGCAATTGAGCAGGTCAATTCTCTATTTGGAGGGCTTGCGCTCGCGCATGGAGTTTTCGGCTTTCCGGAGCTGGGCGCTCGATTCGTGCGCTTCTGATATGCTAGCCAAAGTTAACCGCCCGATCGTACCGCGGGCCTAGGGGAAGGGGACCTCGATGGATGCCGCAGCCCGTACCGCCCATGATTCCACCCTCCAGCCGTTTTCGGAGATGGAGCACTATAAGCATGCCGATGAGCTGCCGCCCGAGATTATG
>CABUGR010000242.1 GCA_902491135.1 uncultured Collinsella sp.
CTTTTCAGTAGCGAGCACGCGACGACCCAACGCCGGGGCGCGGGGCGGGAGGCCGGATTGCCTTCCCTCAACGCGACCCTGCGAAGCCGTGAGCGGGGAGGGAAGGCAATCCGGCCTCCCGCCCCGCGCCCCGCAGCAGCCAGCGCCACGCGCTAGTAGTTCACCACCTGCTCCTCAAAGTACGCCTTCGGGTGGTTGCACACCGGGCACACCTCGGGCGCCTCGGCACCCACATGCAGGTGCCCGCAGTTCAGGCACTTCCAAACCTTCACGCCCTCACGCTCAAACACCTCGCCCGACTCAATGCGCTCGACGAGCTTGTTGTAGCGCTCCTCGTGAGCCTGCTCGACAGCACCGACGCCACGGAACTTTGCGGCGATCTCGGTAAAGCCCTCCTCCTCGGCGGTCTTGGCGAACTCATCGTACATCGTGGTCCACTCGTAGTTCTCGCCCGCAGCGGCATCACGCAAGTTGTCCAGGGTATCGGGAACGGCGCCGTCGTGCAGATACTTAAACCACAGCTTGGCGTGCTCGGACTCGTTGCCTGCGGTCTCGGCAAAGATATTCGAGATCTGAACGTAGCCATCCTTCTTGGCCTTAGATGCGTAGTAGCGATACTTGATATGCGCCTGGGACTCACCGGCAAAAGCGGTCTCGAGGTTCTTCTTGGTTTGAGAGTTCTCAAAATCCATAGGTGTACTTCCCTTCAACATGCCGCCCGTAGGCTTCGAGCGGCCTTGTCTTTAGGATGCCCTCAAGCCGAGAATTTAAACCTTACAATCCTCTTCTTCAGTTTCGGGTTGGCTACACGCTTAGCCAGCGATCACCCTCGGAGCGGCAAAAGCCCTCGCGCTCCAAGTCGGCCAAAATGTCTGCGACAAGATCGTGATCGACCGGCTCGCGGCCTGCCGCCGCCTCCATTTCGTTGACACCCGCCACGGCCTCGGCGAGTGTGATGCCCGCCGGCCGCCCATCGCGCGCAGCCAGCAGCATGCGCACAATATGGGCACGCTTTTGGCGACGCGAGCCCTCAAACTTGGACTGACGACTATAGCCCGCCGAGCGCCTGGACGGATTGGGCAGCGTCTTCTTAAGATACGCGCCATAATCCAGCAGCGCGTAATACCATGCGCGCGGTGTGTCGGCATCATCGAGCGGCACGGCAAAGGGAGCGATCTCATCCGCCGTCGCACCGGGAGCCGCCGGACAGGCGGCCTGAATCAGCGGCACCAGCTCGCGATCGGGGACGGCCGGCACGTCGGGAAAGAAATGATGCAGAAAGACCGTGCGCACGTTGGTCTCCAGATACACACCCGGTAGATCGAACGCAAACGACCGGATGCCCTGCGCCGTCGCCGGGCCAATACCAGGCAGGGCGACCAAGTCGCGCGTCTCACGTGGAAACTCCCCACCCCAGTCTTCCATAACGCACTGAGCGGCTCTGTGAAGCGCCAGGGCACGCCGGTTGTAGCCCATCCCCTGCCAGGCATCCAAAACGTCGGAAGGAGCGGCCTGAGCGAGCGCCTGTACGGTCGGAAAGCGGTCGAGCCACGCGGGCATACGCGTCTCCACACGCGGCACCTGCGTTTGCTGCAGCATAACCTCGGAGAGCCAAATAATGTACGGGTCGCGCGTGCGGCGCCACGGAAGGTCGCGATAACGCAAGGCCCCTTCCGAACGAATCATCGAACGAAAGGGGTCCTGAATCATGGCTATGCTCCTTATGCGGCGCTATTCCTCCCGGTAAGCGCACGCGCAGGTGGCGTACTCGGGAAACGCTTCGCGGTCGGCGAACTTGGGATCGACGGCCGGGAACTGGCGGTGAGCGACGATGTCGCCGAGCGAAACGGAATCGAGGTAGTCGCGCATCAACGCCTGAGCTCCGGCCCACAGGGGATGATAGCAGCACGCGCCCATGCGCGCACAGTCACCATCGGGCGCGGTGCAATCGTTCATAACCATAGGACCCTGAACGGCTTCGACGACCTGGCGGATAGTGACGTCGTCCGGACTGACCTTGAGACGCATGCCACCGTGGACGCCACGCAGGCTCTCCACAATACCGGCCTGGACCAAACCGTGCTGAATCGAGCGGGCAAACGAATACGGGACATTGACCTCTTCGGCAGCGGTGCGAACAGAAAGCAAACGCTCCGGATCCTCAGCAAGCATCGCCAGCATACGAAGGGCGTAATCAGTCTTCCTCGATATGTCCATCTTTCCCCTTTCAAGGAATACGAACAGCTCGAACGAGCTCCGGGGCCGAGCTTGTGTCGAGACGCTAAATGACCGCCAGGACATCCAAATGGTAAATCGGATATCCACTGAGTGCCGCGCTTGGAGCGAAATGCATCAGATGCGGCGCACGGTGCAATTTAGTATAACCTAACCCCCTGTCTCGTAGAACAGGTGTTGCGCAACAAAGCTGTTGTTCAGACAGATATACTTATTAGATTTTACTTGCGTTCCCGAAGGCGCGGGGATTCTGGGCGAAGATGCACCAGGGCGATCGTTCTATCGAAACAAAGCGCATCAAACGCAAAAAGCCACGTCCGAAGACGTGGCTTTAATTGCGTTGGCGGGAAGTACGGGGCTCGAACCCGCGACCTCCGACGTGACAGGCCGGCGCTCTAACCAAACTGAGCTAACTCCCCTCAGCAAATGCTGCGGTAGCAAGTGTACCAAGAGCATGCACCGCGCGCAAGAGAAATTTTGCAGATATGTATAAATCAAGTATCGCGCAACACTTCTCAGGCGTTTTGGGCAGCGCATGGCGCTAGAGGCGGCCAAGCTCCTTCATCTTGAT
>CABUGR010000243.1 GCA_902491135.1 uncultured Collinsella sp.
GATGAGTGCCATGCCCATGCCCGCAAACGACGCCTGCTCAAACCAGCTGCGGCTTGCACCCGGATACCCATGGAACTGAAGCACCAATGGCACGGGCTCGTCCGAGACGGGTTTAAGGTACTTGGCATGCAGGCGAGCGCCACACATGCCGGTATACCAGAGGTCGAAAAGTTGGCAGGTCGCGGCATCGGTGACCGATGCCGTGTCGATCGCATAGTCAAGCCCGACGGCGTCGGCCTCGGCCATGCGATCCTTCCAAAAGAGATCGAAATCTGATGGACGGGGCATGGCGCCTCGATATTCACCAAATTGATGTTGTAGCTCCTGAGCACTTGGCATGGCTCGTGAACCCAACCTTTCGAAATCGCAACGGAGGGGCGCCCGGCAAGGGAACCGGGCGCACGGGAGGGAAAGCGAGGCTATTCGCCGAGCTTGGGGTGCAGCAGCGACGGCGCAGCGCCGAGCAGCATCTTGGTGTAGGGGTCCTGGGGATGCTGGAAGACCTGCTTGGCCTCGCCCTGCTCGACGATCTTGCCGCCATTCATAACGATGATGTCGTCAGAGATATAGCGGACCGTCTGGATGTCATGGCTGATGAACACCATGGCTAGGCCGAGCTCCTTCTTAAGGTCGGTCAGCAGGTTCAGAATCTGCGCGCGGACCGAAACGTCCAGAGCCGAGGTGGGCTCGTCGGCGATGATGGCATCGGGGTTCAGCGACAGGGCACGGGCAATTGCGACGCGCTGGCGCTGGCCGCCCGAAAGCTGACCGGGAAGAACCTCGGCGGCGGAGCTGGGCAGACCGGTGAGCTCCAGGAGCTCTTTGACGCGCTTCTCCTGCTCGGCCTCGGTACCCAGGTTGTGGACGCGCATGGGGTCGAGCAGTTGCTCGCGAACGACCATGCGGGGGTTGAGCGCCGTGGCCGGGTTTTGAAACACGACCGAGATGACGCGACCCATGTGGCGACGGTCCTCGGCGGTACGTTTGGTAACGTCCTTGCCCTTAAAGTAGACCTTGCCGCTCGTGGGGGCCTGCAGGCCGCACATGACGTTGGCGGTGGTGGACTTACCGCAACCGGACTCGCCGACGATGCCGATCGTCTGACCGGGCATGAGCTTAATCGTTACACCCTGGACGGCGTGAACCAGGTTGGGGTGCAGAATCGAGCCGGTACGGGTCCTAAAGGTGACGTGGACGTCATCAAGGAAGATGATCGGCTCGACGCCGTTGACTGCGGTCTCGCTCATCTACATCACCTCCGCGTGAGGGGTCAAACCATTTGCCTTGAGCACCTCGTCGGGGAGCTCGGAATAGAAGTGCTCGGTGCCGGGCACGCGCTTGAAGACCGGACGGGTGTCCAGGCCAATACGCGGGTGGCTCGAGCGGGGCGCGAAGCGATCGCCCTTGGGGAAATCGCGCGGGCTCGGAACGGCGCCGGGCACCTGGTGCAGGCGGCCCGAACCGCTCTCGATGGACAGAACGGAACCCAGAAGACCGCGGGTGTACTCGTGGATCGGGTTAGTGAGCAGCTCCTTGGTGGGCGCCTGCTCGATAACCTGGCCAGCGTACATAACCGTGATGTTATGGGCGACCTCGGCGACCAGAGCCAGGTCATGCGAAACGAAGATCATGGCAAAGCCGAGCTTGGCCTGAAGATCGTTGAGCAGCTTGATGACCTGCTTCTGGACGGTAACGTCCAGAGCGGTCGTGGGCTCGTCGCAGATGACCAGCTTGGGGTCGCGGGTAAGGGCCATAGCGATCAGGACACGCTGACGCTGGCCGCCGGAAAGCTCGTGCGGATAGCTCTCGAGCGTGCGCTTGGGATCGAGGCCGACGAGCTCCAGGAGCTCCTCGGCGCTGCGGGTTCCGCCGCGCTTGGTGAGCTGCTTCATCTGGGCAGAGATGAGCATGGAGGGGTTGAGCGAGGACAGGGCGTCCTGATAGACCATAGCGATATCGGTACCACGCAGGCCGAACCACTCCTTCTTGCTCATCTTGAGCAGGTCACGGCCCTCCCAGAGGACCTCGCCGGAAAGGTGCTCGTCCTCATCGGTCAGGCCCATGATGGCCAGCGTGGTGATGGACTTACCGCAACCGGACTCGCCCACCAGGCCCATGGTCTGACCAGGACGGACGTCAAAGTTGACATGGTCGACAACGTTGATATCACCGTGATGCTCAAACTGAATGCAGAAGTCACGGACCGAGAGAATCGGTTCGACAGACTCGTCGGGCACATGGCGATCGTCACGCTTGAGCTCGACATCGCGCAGGGCGCCAAGGCGAGCGGAGAGGGACTGGGCCTGCTCCTTGTAGGCGCGAACGGGGTCGGAGACCAGCAGGTCGGCCTCGCGACGCTTGGAGGAATCGGTCGGATCCAGGGCGGCGGAGGGAGCAGCGGCCATGGCGTCGGTAATGCCCTCGGAGAGGATGTTGAGCGCCAGGCAGGTGATCATGATGGCCAGGCCCGGGAACAGCGCCTGCCACCAACGGCCGGCGAGCACGCCGCCGCGGGCGTCGGCGAGGATGTTGCCCCAGGTAGCGGTGGGCTCCTGAATACCAGCGCCGATGAAGGTCAGCGAGGCCTCGAAGATGATGGCGTCGGCGACCAGGGTAACGGTGAAAACCATGATCGGGGCGATGCAGTTACGCAGAACATGCTTGATCAAAATCCACGGAGCCTTGGCGCCGGAAACGATGACCGCGCGGACATAGTCCTCGCCGTACTCGGACACGATGTTGGCGCGCACGATACGGGCAATCTGCG
>CABUGR010000244.1 GCA_902491135.1 uncultured Collinsella sp.
CTCGCCGTACTTGGCGGCTTCTTTGTATGCCTTGTTGGCAAAGTTGCCGGTCACGACGTAGCCGGCGCGGCCACGGCGCATGAGGTTCATGGGGATGCCCGCAAACTGCAGCGTGGCGCCGCCCTGCAAAAACAGGACGCGGTAGTTGTCGGGGATGCTCAGCAGGCGGCGCAGAGTTGCCTCAGCGTCATCGATGATCTGCTGGTACATGCTAGATCGATGGCTCATCTCGAGCACGGACATGCCGCAACCGCGGTAGTCCATCATCTCGTCGGCGATCTCGGCGAGCACGCTTGTGGGCAGTGCGGCCGGGCCAGCTGAGAAGTTGTGCACACGTGCCATCTTCTAGTTCCCCCTCGTAGTCGTTTGAACGTTCGGGATACTTTAGCACAGTGCAGCGCCAGGCGCGACCGCATCACGGTAAAACTCGAGTGCGTCGCTATGATTTACAGGGTTGTTACATGGGGGAGGGGTGCTTTACTCCTCAGGCAAATCCAAATCTGCGAGCGAAGGCATGAGGCTTTCTAGGCGCTTGATCTCTTCGTCGCAAATTAGCTACCTCCTGCCCGCTACGACGCGAGCGTGGCGATGACGGCTTCGTCGCCGGCGTATATTAGGGTGTTGCCGTCGGGGATGATCGTTTGGCCTTCGCGCTTGAGCATCACCACGATAAACGGATGCTTGCTTTGCGGCACATCGCGCAGGCGCTGGCCGGCCAGGCGACCGTGGGGCGTCACGGTGACCTCGCGCAGCGTAACCTCGGCACGCTCTTCGAACGTTGGGGCGGCCATCACCAGCAGATCGCCTTCCTGGATCACGGTATCGCCGTTGGGCAGCACCGGGTGCGCCCCGTCGCGCAGTACCAGGACCACCAGCATGTCCGTCGCGCTGCCAATATCGGCGAGCGAGCGTCCGGCAAACGGATGTCCAGCGCCCACCTTGAGCTTTACAAATGACATGCCGTCTTCGTCGCGGTAGTCGTTAAAGGTGCGGCGCACGTCGCCAGTCGCATCGATCATATCGAGCTTCTTCGCCACCGCCGGCAACAGCGAGCCCTGCACCACGATGCTTGACACGGCAATCACAAACACCAGGTCAAATAGGTCGTGTCCGCCGGGAACGCCGGCCACCACGGCAAGGAGACTAAAGACGACCGAGGCTGCTCCGCGCAGGCCCGCCCAGCTTACGAGCGCGACCTGGCGGGGGTTCGTCTTAAAGGGCGCCAGGAGCACGCCGACGGCGATGGGACGGCTCACGAAGAGCATAAACGCCATGAGCGCCAGGCCCGGCAGCAGCATTTGCGGCAGGCGGGCGGGCGTCACGAGCAGGCCGAGCAAGAAGAAGATGGTCATCTCGGCCATCTCGGTGAGGGTGTCAAAGAAGTGCGCCATCTCGACCTTGCCGGTGATGTCGCTGGCGCCCAGTACAATGCCTGCCAGGTACACGGCCAAAAAGCCGTTGCCGCCCAGGTAGCTCGGCAGCGCGTAGGCGACGATGGCCACGGCGAACAAGAAGATGGTCTGCGCGTCCTTGGCCGTTGCGTGCGCGCGTTCAATCAGGCGGCCCGCCGCCCAGCCGATGGCAAGGCCCAGGCCCACGCCCAGGATAATCTGCTTGGCCAGCAGTGCGGGAATGTTGATGTCGCCGCCGGCCGCGAGTGTAGCGAGCACAGCGGTGAGCAGGTAGGCGACGGGGTCGTTGGAGCCCGATTCGACCTCGAGCAGCGAGTCGGTGCCACCTCTCAGCGACAGGCTGTGCTCACGCAGTACGCTAAAGACGCTCGCCGCGTCGGTGGATGCCACGACCGATCCCAGCAGCAGGCTGCCGATCCAGTCGATCCCCAGCGCGAAGTGGGCGAACACGCCGGTGATGCCGGCAGTGATGACGACGCCGAGCGTGCTCAGCAGCACCGCCGGCGCAGCGACGGGCTTGGCGCGGTCGATATTGGTGTTAAAGCCGCCGTAGAACATGATGAACAGCAGCGCCGTGCTGCAGACGGTTTCGGTGAGTGCGTAGTCGCTAAAGTCGATATGCGCCGGGCCGTTGACGCCCAACAGCATACCCAGCGCGATAAAGATGAGCAGGGTGGGGAAGGGGAGCTTTTTGCCGACGGGTTTGATGGTCAGGCACAGAATAATGACGAGGCCGATAAAGAGAAGAATCTGGTTCATGGGGAGTGTCCGCTCCTGGGTGGTTGGCGTGGCACGGTCAGTTGTCTGCGGTTATTTGTACCCAAAGATGGTGGGTTTATGGGGGTTGGATTGCGGGCGTGCGCGATATCGTCATAGACGGCTGCCGTCTTTGCCTCTGCTCGGAAACCCTTTCCAGCTTTATTGCAACGGAGTACAATGGGTAACGTTTAAGTTCAACTTGAAGTTTTAGTTGCGGCACCGGGCTTCGGCCGCAATGCAAGGAGAGGCGTACCATGGCGATCTATGTGACATCTGATGCTCACGGGCACGTGCGTGCGCTTGACGAGGCCCTGTCTAAGATCTCGTTGACGTCCGACGACACACTGTACGTGCTGGGCGACATGATCGATCGCGGGCCCGATCCGGTCGGCGTTATTAAGCTCGTGCGCTCGCTGCCCAACGCCCGCGTGCTCAAGGGTAATCACGAGCAGATCATGCTCGATGCCATCGTTGGCCAGGATCCGCTCGATGCCGAGACCTGGGATATCAACGGTGGCTGGACGACGCGCGAGCAGCTCAACGACATGGAATATGAGGCATACGAGGA
>CABUGR010000245.1 GCA_902491135.1 uncultured Collinsella sp.
CCGCAGCCGGGCCGCACCTTCCTGATCAGCGAGAGCTGCCGCGGCGAGGGCGCGATTTTGCTCAACGCCGCCGGTGAGCGCTTTACCGACGAGCTTCAGCCGCGCGACGTGGTCGCCGCCGCTATTCGCGAGCAGATGAAGCAGGACGGCACCGAGCACGAGTGGCTGAGCTTTGCCCCCGTCGAGCGCGATGTGGTGACCGGGCACTTTGCCAATATCCGCGCGCGCTGCCTGGAGGACGGCCGCGACATCTTGGACGAGCCCATCCCCGTTACGCCCACGCAGCACTACTTTATGGGCGGCGTATGGGTCGACAAGGACGGCCGCACCTCGATGTCCGAGCTCTACGCAGCCGGTGAGACGGCCTGCAACGGCGTGCACGGCAAGAATCGCCTTGCATCAAACAGCCTGCTCGAGGCGCTGGTCTGGGGTCGTCGCGCCGCGTGGTACATGCGCACCGGCGAGTCGCTCGCAGTGGAGCAGGCGGGCGATCCCGCGCTCGATGGCCGTCATCGCGCCCTGAGCGCCGACACCCTGGCAATCGATGATTTGGCCCGTGCCGCCGGCACGCAGGCCGTGGAGGAGTAGACCATGAATCCCATTACCATGAAGCTCGTCGCCGATGATCTGATTCTGCAGGCTCTGCGCGAGGACATTACGTTTGAGGACGTGAGCACGGCGAGCGTGTGCCCCACGGCGCGTCCCGCCACGGTGGAGCTCATCGCCAAAGCCGATGGCATCATCGCCGGCTTGGATGTGTTTGCCCGTACCTTTGAGCTGCTGGATTCGCAGAGCTCGGTTCTGCTCGACGTTGCCGATGGCGACGAGGTGCACGCCGGCGACCATGTGGGTCAGGTGCGCGGCGATGCGCGCGTGCTGCTTTCGGGTGAGCGCGTGGCGCTCAACTACCTGCAGCGCATGAGCGGCATCGCTACCTATACGCACAGCATGGCCGCGGCGCTCGAGGGAACCAAGACCGTGCTCGTCGACACGCGCAAGACCACGCCGGGCATGCGCGTGTTTGAGAAGGCGGCGGTTGAGATTGGCGGCGGCAGCAACCACCGCTACAACCTGTCGACGGCCGTCATGCTCAAGGACAACCACATCGATGCCGCCGGTGGCGTGACGCGTGCGATCGAGATGGCGCGCGCCCATGCATCGTTTACCACGACGGTCGAGATCGAGTGCGAGAACCTGGACATGGTGCGCGAGGCCATGGAGGCCGGCGCCGACATCATCATGTTCGACAACATGACCCACGACGATATGGCTGCCGCGATTGAACTTATCGCCGGCCGTGCCAAGACCGAGTGTTCGGGCAACGTGGATGCCAGCAATATCCGCGCGCTTGCCGACCTGGGCGTTGACTTTATTAGCTCGGGCGCCCTGACGCACTCCGCGCCGATCCTCGACCTCTCGCTTAAGCACCTGCGTCTGCTGGACGGTAAATAATGAACGCCCGCGAGCGTCGCCGTGCCATCATGGCCGTGCTCGAGGGGGCCAAGGGGCCCGTATCGGGCAGCGCGCTTGCCCGCGAGGTGGGTGTGAGCCGCCAGATCGTGGTGCAGGACATCGCCCTGCTGCGCGCCGATGGGCACGATATCGTGGCGACCAACCGCGGCTACGTGCTGCAGGAGGCCCCCAGCAGCCCCGCCGTGCCTACGCGCTTGGTCAAGGTTCGCCACGGCGTGGAGCAGGCGGGCGACGAGCTTACGAGTATCGTCGATGCGGGTGGCGCCGTGCTCAACGTGATCGTCAACCATCGTGTGTACGGCAAGATCACGGCCGACCTGGACATCCGCAACCGCCGCGATGTCGAGCGCTATCTGCGCGATATCGAGAGCGGCAAGAGCTTTCCGCTGCTTACGGTGACGAGCGGCTATCACTTCCATCGCATTGCGGCGGAGGACGAACAGACCCTCGACGAGATCGAGGCCATGCTCAAGGAAAAAGGCTACCTAGCAGACCTGATGCCCTACGAGGACAACCTCGGCTAGACCACCAATCTGGGGACAGGTTTCAAATTGAGGGTTGCAAAAACGAGGGCCATCGCGTCGATGTGATGGCCCTCGTTTTATTAAATATGAAATATGAAATGCTAAATCCGCAAGTAAAAACGTGTTTAAGATGCGGTGCTACTGGTGGTCTCCAGAATATCGGACGTAGGCATCCGACATGCCTTGATTTTTTAAGGCAGAAACCGCTTGTTCCGCCTCAGTTCGACTTGAAAACCTGCCAGCGGAAACCGAATACCACGTCTCCTTGTTAAGGTTTGTCCAGTCTGTTGTGCACACGACAACTGCGCCTGGGAACCCGCTGTTTCTAAGATCATCTGCCTTTTTCTTCGATGTTGTATAGTCCTTACTGGCCATGACGAATGCGCCCCAAAATGGGCTTATTTCTGATAGAGAAGACGTCGATGACTCATTCTGCTCGACGGCTTTCTTTGCATTTTCAGCCTCTTGCTCAGCGCGCTTTTGAGCGGCAGAAGCATCCTCGGCTTGTTTGGCGGAAACTGCTGCATCACGAGCTCCCCTTGCGGCTGCAGCTAGAGCTTTCGCTGAACTCTTCGAATCGCAACCTCCCCGCTCGGCTAACTTTTCTGCCGCATTGATTTGCTCGTCGGTAACATCGGCTGGATCGATCTTGTCACCCAATGTCAGCTTTGCCATCTCGCGGAAATCAGCCTTTTCGCCATCTTTGAGAGCGCGCTTTACTTTAAATTTTAC
>CABUGR010000246.1 GCA_902491135.1 uncultured Collinsella sp.
CCGAATCCTTCCGACTTTCATTATTGTCACAGTGCGTCCTATACCCAAGCTGGGCCGGCCGCAAACAGAGGGTTTGATGTTATTGCATTGCGTAGGGTGAAAGCATGGCACGTTGCGAGCAGCTCGCAAACCAAACCGACACGAGCGCAAACATAAATCCGTTGGCAAAACCGTTGGCAAACTGCATCGCGCCGCGCTTCCACCACAGCAGGCTGCGGTGCAGCACGCCGTCCGAGAGCACCATGAACAGGCCCATGGCAAACGGAATAAAGCACATCACGGCAAAGGCCGAGAACACGCCCGAGATGGCCGATAGCACCAAAAACGGCGCCACGATGCCCATCAGGTAAAAACCGGTACGGGCCTTGCCTTCCAGGCGCTCGGCCTCAACATGGGCGCGACCGACCAGATCACCGCCAGAGGCGCCGTTGGTGCCGGCGTGACCCATGCCGCCAATACGGACCTCGTCGCCATCGTGCGTGCCGGCGGGAAACTCAATCGTCTGCTCGGAGGTCACACGGGTCCGCCCGCTGCCGCCGCAATCGGGACAGGGGTCGGCGACGACCTTACCGGAGCCACCGCACTCAGGGCAGACCGACTGGAACGTGCCGGCACCAAACAGAAAGGACAGGTCGACATCGATGTGACCGCGACCGCCGCAGCTCGGACAGGTATGTGCATGCTCGGACGAAACAGAGCCCGAACCACCGCAGTGACCACAGGTATCGAAGCGCGTATAGCGGACGGTCTTGCGGGCACCGCCCTTGGCCTCCTTGGCGTCGAGTTTGATATCGACGACCACATTGGCGCCGTTCTCGGGATTGTAAGCAGCCTGCCCACGACGCTGCTGGCCCCAAGCGCCGCCAAAGGGAAAACCGCCCTCAAAGGGATTGCCATAGCCTGTGTTGCCGGCGTAGCCGCCACCATAGGGCGAAGCCGTAGGAGCACCGGCAAAGGGATTGCCCGAGCGCATGGCGTCGTAGCGCGCACGTTTTTGCTCATCCGAAAGCACGGCGTAGGCCTCGGAAACCTCTTTAAACTTTTCCTCGGCATCCGGCTCTTTGTTGACGTCCGGATGGAGCTTGCGGGCCTTTTGCTGGAAGGCCTTTTGAATATCACGCGAGGTGGCGTCCTTGGAGACACCCAGAATCTCGTAGTAATCTTTTTCGTTCATCGTCGCCATGCGCGGCAACCTCCTGCTCACAGCAGCGTATATATTCCGGTAATTCTACCCGAGCGACCTAAGCTAGATCCCAAAACAGCTCGAACAGAACATTTCCATCGAGCCAGCCCAGGTGGGTCGGCGCCAGACGAGCTCGAACATGACCCGCGACGACATCTGCCGAAATGAAGGGTCCCTCATGGACCCCGAGCGTCTCGGGCACCCAAGTGGCAAGACCCAATTCAAGCGCGCGATCGCAGGCAGCTGCCAGCTCGCCCGTTGGGATGACGTAAGCTGCACGAATCAACAGGTCGGACGCAACACCGCGCGTCATGCGACAAGCAAGCATCAGGTCCTCTGCCGCGGCCTCGCGCTGCGACAGATATTCAGCCTCAAACGCCGTCGCGTCATCGTCGCGCTGAACCAAGCGCACACGGTACCCATCGCCTCGAGAGGACACGCCGGGGAACAAACCAGCAAGACGGTCGAAATCCTCGGCATCGAGCATGCCAGCGGCAGAACGGCCCAGGCCCAGGTAGCACCGTCCAGTCCAATAAGCAATGTTATGGACGCACTCATGGCCGTCGAGCGCGTAGCTCGCCACCTCATACGGGTGATAGCCCGCCGAACTCAACCGCTCGCGCGCAACGTCCATGCATGCGGCCTGGAAATCCTCATCGGGCTCGAGCGACTCGTCACGGCACGCCATGCGATAGAGCGGTGTGCCCTCCTCAAGCGTGAGCGGGTAGACCGACACATGATGCGGAGTCGCCGTGAGCACGCCATCGAGCGTGCGCTGCCAACTCGCCGCCGTCTGCCCGGGAAGGCCACACATAAGGTCGCACGACACATCGAGGCCAGCGTCCTTCACCGTCGCGATGGCAGCGAGCGCCCGATCGGCATCGTGAATACGGCCAATAGCAGCCAGTTCGGTGTTATCGAGCGTCTGCACGCCCAGAGAGATGCGCGTGACACCCGCCTCGGCAAGCGCGGTGGCGAGCTCAGCGGTCAGCGACTCAGGATTGGCTTCGCAGGTAAACTCAACAGGGGCGCACGACGCACGAATACGCCGCGCCAGCTCCACCAAGCGCTCCCCCGCCAGCGACGGCGTACCGCCGCCAACATAGACGGTGCGGATCTGGTCAAGGGCCCCAGCTTTGCCAAAAGCATCGAGGCGCGCGTACAACTGCTCAAAATAGGCATCGAGCGCAGCGCTCAGGTCGCACGGAGCAAAACTGCGCGAGTCAAAGTCGCAGTACCGGCACTTTTGAGCGCAAAACGGCACGTGCACGTACAGCGCGGTAACGGCCACCCTTAAGCCTCCAGCGGATGAGGGGGCACCGATTCGCCGGCGGCAAGTGCGGCCTCGCAGGCCACCACATCGCGCTCGATCTCATCGACCAGCACCATAAACTCCTCGTATGTGGAACAGCGCACCACATGGGCACGCCAAGCGGCGGCATGGGGCATGCCTTTTAAGTACCAGCTTGCGTACGTGCGGGCACGCGACATGAGCGGCAGAAGCTCGTGCGTCAGCGTTAGGTGTTCACGCAGGGCGTTCAAGCG
>CABUGR010000247.1 GCA_902491135.1 uncultured Collinsella sp.
CATCGTCTTCCACAATCTTGATCTCGCCATCGTAGCCACAGACCTGGCAGTAGTCGCTCTTGGTGTTGAGCTCGGCGTACATGATGTTGTCGTAGATGTACTGCATCACGCGAATGACAGCCTTAAGGTTGTCCTGCATGTTGGGAACCTCGACGTAGGAGATAGCACCGCCCGGCGAAAGCTGCTGGAACATGCCCTCAAACTTAAGCTTGTCGAAGGCATCGATCTCCTCGGACACGTGGACGTGGTAGCTGTTGGTGATGTAGCCCTTGTCCGTCACGCCCGGGATAATGCCAAAACGGCGCTGCAGGCACTTGGCAAACTTGTAGGTCGTCGACTCCAACGGCGTGCCGTACAGCGAGAAATCGATGTCGCTCGCAGCCTTCCACTCCGCGCACTTGTCGTTCATGCGCTGCATGACCGCCATGGCAAAAGGCGTGCCCTCCTTCTCGGTGTGGCTGTGGCCCGTCATGTACTTGACGCACTCATATAGGCCGGCATAGCCCAGGCTGATGGTGGAGTATCCGCCCACGAGCAGCTTATCGATTGTCTCGCCCTTCTTCAGACGCGCCAAGGCGCCGTACTGCCAAAGAATCGGCGCGGCATCCGAAAGCGTGCCCATCAGGCGCTCATGACGGCACAGCAGGGCACGATGGCACAATTCAAGGCGCTCATCGAAGATCTTCCAGAACTTGTCCATGTCCTGATGCGAGCTCAGCGCGACATCGGGCAGGTTGATGGTCACAACACCCTGGTTAAAGCGACCATAGTACTTAGGCTTGCTCGGATCATAGTTGAGCGCGTTGGCAACGTTGTCAAAGCCGTTGCCCGAGCGATCGGGCGTCAGGAAGCTGCGGCAACCCATGCAGGTGTAGCAGTCGCCTTTGCCGGCGGTCTCGCCCTTAGACAGCTTGAGCTCGCGCATCTTCTTCTCAGAGATGTAGTCGGGCACCATGCGCTTGGCGGTGCACTTCGCAGCCAGCTGAGTCAGGTAGAAGTACGGGGAATCCTCGTAAACGTTATCGTCCTCGAGCACATAGATAAGTTTGGGGAACGCCGGGGTGATCCACACGCCGGCTTCGTTCTTAACGCCCTCATAGCGCTGACGAAGCGTCTCCTCCACAATCATGGCAAGGTCGTGCTTCTCCTGAGGCGTACGGGCCTCGTTAAGATACATAAAGACCGTCACGAACGGCGCCTGGCCGTTCGTGGTCATAAGCGTCACGACCTGATACTGGATCGTCTGGACGCCGCGACGAATCTCATCGCGCAGGCGATCCTCCACGACCTCGCGGACCTTTTCGGGAGATGCGGAAACGCCGAGCTCCTCAAGCTCGCGAGCAACCTCGCCGCGAATCTTTTGACGGCTCACCTCGACGAACGGGGCGAGATGAGTCAGCGAAATCGACTGGCCGCCGTACTGGGAGGAAGCAACCTGGGCGATGATCTGCGTCGCGATGTTGCAGGCTGTCGAGAAGCTATGCGGCTTCTCAATCAGCGTACCCGAGATAACAGTACCGTTCTGGAGCATATCCTCCAGGTTCACCAGGTCGCAGTTATGCATGTGCTGGGCAAAGTAGTCCGAATCGTGGAAGTGAATCAGGCCCTCGTTGTGAGCATCCACGATCTCCTGGGGCAGCAGCACGCGCTGCGTCAGGTCCTTGGAAATCTCGCCGGCCATGTAGTCGCGCTGAACGGAGTTGACGGTCGGGTTCTTGTTGGAGTTCTCCTGCTTGACCTCTTCGTTGTTGCATTCGATCAGCGACAGGATCTTGTCGTCGGTCGTGTTCTTCTGGCGCTTCAGGCTCTGAACATAGCGATAGATGATGTAGTGGCGAGCGACCTCGTAGCAGTCGAGACGCATAATCTCGTCCTCGACCAAATCCTGGATCTCCTCGACCGATACGGTGTGACCGGCCTTCTCACATGCCTCGGCGACGTTTTGTGCCGCATAGATCACCTGGCGGTCGGTAAGGCGAGAGCCTTCCTCGACCTCCAAGTTTGCGGCGCGGATCGCATTGACAATCTTATCGATGTCAAAGGTAACCTCAGTGCCGCTGCGCTTGATGATCTTCATCCTCTTGCCTCTTTCGCATCGTAGCCTCATTGCGCTTCAGAGCCAAACGATGCCCGGCAGGGCTTGCCCTGTCTTGCGGCGCCGTCGCGCAATCTGTGTTCTCGATAACCATAGGCCCTCATGCGGACAATCCTCGCAGCCGATCAAGGGGCTCAAAGATCCTTCCAAATGGGGCGAATAAGGTTCTCGCTCTCTGTCCGCCATCTATCATACGACAAAGAGGCATCTATATCCTGTATTCTTTTTTTAGGTCAAACACAACATATAGTGTTTCAGCAGGTCAAACCAATTGGTCAATTTACAGACGCATTAATTATGAGGGGTTCTTAGCAAGTCGGTAAAACATTACCAACACGGCTACCTGCATGGCAGTTATAAAACCCCCTTGTCAAGCCGCTGACAAATCCTACCAAAACCAAGCCGCTCACGCCAAAAGAATCCAAAAGATTATGCTTGACCAACATGTTGCGGTCACGATCGGCCAGAACGTATGCAATCTGCCGGCACCCCTACGGGATGCGAAGACCATCGCGTACAAACCTTGAGTCAATATTTGGTGGCTTATTTGGCGGCATGCTTGGTGGCAAAAATAAAACAGCCCAGAGGACATAGCCTCTGAGCTGCGAACATTTGGTGGGCGTTAGAA
>CABUGR010000248.1 GCA_902491135.1 uncultured Collinsella sp.
CACGATGCGAGGCGCATGGCGTCATAGATCGCAAGACCCGATCGCACGCTTCCGCCGGCGCTGGCGACAAATATGGTGATGGGGCGGCTGGGGTCGGTGGCATCGAGCAGGCGGATCTGCTGGCATAGGTCGTGGGCCATCGGGGTTTCGATGTTTCCCATGACGGAGAGCTCGCGACGGGCGAGCATCTCATCGTAAATGCTGGTGAGCGTGATACCTCGGGCGGATTCACGCATGGTGAGGGGGCTGATGATGGGGGAATGATTGGTGTCCATGAGGACTCCTTTCTGTTGGTTGTGTTGTGGAATAGGATTGTTGCCCGCGGAGGGGCTGGCGGGCTACAGGGTTCGTCCGAGCCTGAGATCGAGCTCGGTTGTGGGGCAGGCTGCCTGTTCGTGCGGCTCGCAAGCGCCAAGGGCTCCAAAGCGATGGAGCGTTGCGACGGGCGTGGTGTAGGCGAGCCGCAGCTGATGCTCGACAGGGGCACATCCGTCATTTTTGTAATGAGCCGCGTAGTACTGCGCGATGCTGGCGTTCATCTCGCTGCCATTGCGATGGCGCTCAAACTGGCGTCTGCAGGTCTCGATGATCTTTGCTACCGACTTGGGTGCCGTCGCGGGAACAAGGGCGAGATAGCCCTCAAATAGCTCGTTGATGCTCAGGAGGCACAGCAGATCGATCAGCGTCCTTATGGCTGCTCCCTCGGCAGAAAAGTGCGCAGTCATGCGGTTATATCGGTTGCGGTCGACGATGGCCGCATGGGGTCTTGGAGTTTTCTGCCTCGTGGTCCCGGGCTTTTGCCGCGCCTGTGTATTGAGCTCGACGTTGCAGCGCTTGAGGCCGTCCAACGGAAGGAACAGTGCGGTGCGCAGGGTGTTCCGCTTGCTTTCGAGTTCATGACGCTCGTCGGGTTCCCATTCGAGCTTGAGTTTCGTGTCGAGCGCCGTAAGCATATGGGCTAGGCAGCCTACGGTAAGAACGTACGAATCGTTGTCGCGTTTTGGGGCATAGGGGTCTGTCAGCTTGCGAATGTCGGGGTCGCCCATGATCTTTGTGCAGCGCTTCAGCAGTTGAGGGTGGTCGGCCAAGATCGTCGCGAGCGGTAGCGACGCGTAGTTCTTGATGGTCGCGGCGGCAAAGGCGGCATCATATTCGTTTGCATATGCTCGCTCAATGCGGGCATCCAGAATGCTTTTCTTATCGCCGTCTTCAGCGTGGTGGTTTGCCATAGCTTCTCCAATCGGTTGATGTTCGTGCTGTTTGTTGATGTGTTGGTTGTCGTGAGTGATGTGCTTGCCGTGGGTGATGTGCTGACGTTGGGGTGCTATGCGGTTTTCAATGAGCCCGTGAGGCAGTTGCTGCAGGGGCGGGATGGAACGGCCCATCCAAGGCGGAAGGCATCGTGCTCAAAATCGAGACAGCAATGCCCTGGGTGCCTCACATGTGGCAGTTACCTCATTAAGTTGTCATTGCGTTTGGGGCTGTACTTTGCCGATCTTCTTTCTCTTACACGCTAAAACTCAAACTTCATATGCTCGATCTACTTAAAACCGCAACGGCGGTCTTTTATCAACTTATATGTCAGAACGCATCTTTGCAAGTACTTTTTTGCGTTTGTTTCAAATGGGGTGGTTTTGCAACCGTCATGCGCGCGCTGTGCGAACGTGCCCCGGCTCGGATAAGATAGTGCGCGATAAAAACGATGCAAGGAGGCACATATGGCAATTAAAGCGATCGCGATGGATATCGACGGTACGCTCACCAACGACCAGAAAGTGATTAGCCCGCGTACGCGCGAGAAGCTGCTTGCGGCGCAGGAGTCGGGCATTAAGCTCATTTTGGCTTCGGGCCGTCCCGCATGGGGGCTGCACGCCTTGGCGCAGGAGCTCGATCTTCAAAACCATGACGGTCTGCTAGTTGCCTTTAACGGCGCGCATGTGGTCGACGCTCAGACCGACGAGGTGCTGTTCGATCAGGCTATGCCTGCCGACGAATTGCATCGCCTGATTGATCACCTGCGTAATTTTGACGTGATTCCTATGATTTCGCTCGGTCGTGATTTGCACGTCGAGGACTCGTACCATTGCATGATCACGCTGCCTGACGGCTCGCAGAAGAATATCGTCAAGTATGAGCGCGATGCGTGCGATCTTAAGATCCGCGAGGTGGAGAGCCTGCATGAGGTTGCTGATGCTTATCCCGTGGACAAGCTGCTGACGGCGGGCGATCCGGCCTACCTGCAGGCGCATTACGAGGAGATGTATGCGCCCTTTACCCAGACGCTTTCGGGCATGTTTACGGCCGACTGGTACTTTGAGTACACAGCGCCCGGTATCGACAAGGCCCGCGCGCTCGAGGGTGCCCTGCCCAAGCTCGGCATCGATGCCAGCGAGGTCGTATCGTTTGGCGACGGCCAGAACGACAAGTCTATGATTGAGTGGGCCGGCACCGGTGTTGCCATGGGAAACGCCGTCGATGAGGTTAAGGCTGTGGCCCAGATGGTGACCGCCAATAACAACGAAGATGGTATTGCGGTGGCGCTGGATAAGCTGCTGGGTTAGAATCGCCGATTAATGCATGGTTCGGGCGCCTGCTCGCGGGCGTCCTTTTGTTAGGGAGGGTGCCGTGTCCGCATTTCCGTTCGACGCCGTTATCTTTGACATGGACGGTGTCATTGTCGATACCGAGTATTACTACCTGGGCGAGACTGCCGCGTTT
>CABUGR010000249.1 GCA_902491135.1 uncultured Collinsella sp.
AGGTGGCGGATATGGCTTCTTTGGGACGCCGAGAATCGCTGTTTTCCGATGACGTGTTGGGGGGGGGTGCCATCCGATGTGCAAAAAACGGAGTATTCAGCAGGCGTGAGGACAATTTAGGCTCTCTGGAGCCGACCGGGGACGTATCGAGCGCGAAAAAAAGTTCGGAATTGGACAAATCGTCCGAATTTGTGGCGCAAACGTCGCTCGAAAACGGCTCGGAAGCCTTCCCGCGCACGGATGGAAGCAGAATACTCCAAAAAATGCACGGCGGGCCGGCTACCACCCTGTCGGAAGGCTGGTTTCGCTACGATCGCGCGGGCGGTTGGGTGCTGCGCGGGCTCGATGTGACGTTTTCAGCCGGCGCGGTGCATGCGGTCGTGGGCGGAAACGGCTGCGGCAAGTCGACGATGCTCTCGGTGCTGGCCAAGACGGCTAAGCTGCAGCGTGGCCGCATGGTGCGTGGGACGGCCTCGGCGGCACTGCTGCCACAGAATCCTAAGGCATTGCTGGTCGCCGAGACGGTTCGCGATGAGCTGATGGAATGGTCCTCGACCTGCGGATATGACGAGAACTTGGCGCGGGAGCGTGCGGTGCAACTTGGACTGGACGGCCTGGAGACGCGCCACCCCTACGACCTCTCGGGCGGACAGCGCCAGCTGCTCGCACTGGCAAAGCTGCTGCTGATCGGCCCCGAGCTGCTGCTGCTTGACGAGCCCACGAAGGGCTTGGACCTGGAGAGCCGCCGCATCATCGCCCGCGCCCTGCGTGACCATGCGAAGGCTGGCGGCACCGTCATCATGGCTACGCACGATTTGGACTTTGCCGAGCAGGTAGCCGACGACGTCGCCATGATGTTTGACGGCGAGATTGCCTGCATGGAGCCCCCGGCCGACTTCTTTGCCGACAACGTGTTCTATAGGGCGTGATGGGATGACGGATTATCGCGTTTCGCGCCTACTTGCAAAACTGGAGATCCCGCTGTTGTTGGCGGTGCCGGCGGTGATGGCTGCCGCGTTGCTGGCGGGTGTTGAGCAGGCAGCGTTGGCCATGCTGGTTGTGGTGGCGTTGGTACTTGCGCTGTTCTTTGCGGGTTACGAGGCATCTCGTCCGGGTTTGCGCCAGATTATGCCCACGCTGGTGCTGGCGGCGCTGGCGGCGGCGGGGCGCATCCTGTTTGGGCCCATTCCCGACTTTAAACCGGTGAGCGCCATCGCCATTATCGCGGGGGCGACGCTTGGTCGCCGCAATGGTTTTATGGTTGGCGCGCTGGCAGCGCTGACCAGCAATTTCTTTTTTGGGCAGGGCATGTGGACGCCGTGGCAGATGTATGCCTGGGGGCTCGTGGGATACGTTGGCGGTGTGCTGGCGTATGCGGGTGCGTTCGACCGCGCCGACGGCACCGTGCGCATGCCAGCGCTGCTGGCGTACGGCTTTGCGTCGGGCCTGCTCTATGGCGTCGTGATCAACGCGTATGACATCATTGGTTTTGTACAGCCGCTTACTTGGGCGGGTGCCGCGGCGCGTCTTGCCACGGCAGTGCCGTTCGATATTACGCACGGCCTTGCGACCTGCGTGTTTTTGGCCGCCCTGTACAAGCCTTGGTGTCGCCGCATTAACCGTGTCGTCGTGAAATACGGGCTGTAAGGCATTTCGCATTCCCTCACGAACTTGCGGTGGAATAGTTCTCGTTTTTGGCTATTTGCTGCCCAAACAGGAACTATTCCACCGCAACTTATAGGGGGAGAGGGGTCACATGATCTGTTTTCCTCTGTCCCCCAGGAATTGCTTGGCGCTAGAGCTCTAGCGTGAGGGTGACGGGGCAGTGGTCGCTGCCGAAGATATCGCCGCGGATACCGGTGTCGCGCACGGTATTGGCGATTGAATCACTTACCAAGAAGTAATCGATGCGCCAGCCGGCGTTGTTCTTGCGGGCATTAAAGCGATAGCTCCACCAGCTGTAGACGCCCTCGACGTCTGGATTAGCCGTGCGCCAGGTATCGGTAAAGCCGGCGTTGAGCAGCTCGGTAAACTTGCCGCGTTCTTCGTCCGAAAAGCCGGCGTTGCCGCGGTTGGACTTGGGGTTCTTAAGGTCGATCTCCTCGTGCGCCACGTTAAAGTCGCCGCAGGTCACGACGGGTTTGCCGCTCTCGCGCTCAAGCGCGCTCAAAAAGCCGCGATAGGCATCATCCCAGGCCATGCGCACGTCGATGCGGGCGAGTTCGTTTTGCGCGTTGGGAGTGTAGACATCCACAAACCAGAACTTGTCGAACTCCAACGCGCAGACGCGGCCCTCGGTTGCGGCTTGGGCGACGAGCTCGGCCGCCTCGCCCTCGCCGGCGTAGGGTAACAGCGCGTCGGCGTGCAGCACGCGCAGCGGTTCCTGGCGGCTAAAGACCGCAGTGCCCGAATAGCCTTTACGCTCGGCGTAGCTCCAGGTTTGGCGATAGCCGGGCAGGTCAATATCAACCTGGCCTTCTTGCAACTTGGTCTCTTGCAACGCCAGGATATCGACGTCGAGTTCTTGCGCGATCTGGATAAAGCTCGGGTCCTTTTTGAGCACGGCGCGCAGGCCGTTGACGTTCCACGAGGCGAAAGTGTAAGTCTGAGGCATGGTGTCCTTTCGACGGGGTTGGCAGGCTTAAGATTAGCGCAACAGGGGCGGTGGTGGGCACCGCGCGTGCTGACCCAAAGGCCGCATGCTGGGACATCGCCCG
>CABUGR010000250.1 GCA_902491135.1 uncultured Collinsella sp.
TGGCGGACGCCGTGGTGGGAAACGTGATGACAAGCGCCGGGCGCTTCTCCCTCATGGCAACTCCAACCAATACGCTACGGGCGCACGACGCGTACGGCCTGCTCCATCTTCTCCACGATCACGTACATGTTGGTGACCTCGCCCACGGCAAGCTGGTCCTTAATGCCATAGTGGTCGAGGCAGGTGCCACAGGTAAGAATCTCGACACCCTGCTCCGCCAGGCCCATCAGGTCATCGAGCACCGGCGAGCCCTCAACGGTGAGCTTGGCACCGCCGTTGTAGAACAGCATGCTCGCGGGCAGCTCCTCCTGCTGCGTCACGGCAAAGATGAACGCCTTCATGAGCTTGTGGCCCAGCTCGTCGTCTCCACGGCCCATGCAATCGGTGTAGACGGAAATGACGAGTTTGCCCTTGCCGACGCTGGCATCACAGAAGGCAGCGCCATCCTGTTCGGGATCGGCCACGGCAACGGCGCCAGAGGTCGCCACGGTCACGTGCCACTCGGCGTCAGAAACCTTCTCGACCGAGGCCGTGCAGCCCTTCTCCTGTGCCATCTTGGAGATGTTCTTGACGGCGGTCTCGTTATCGACCGAGGTCACCACGGCACCCTCGCCATCGAGCTGCTTCAGGGCTTTGAGCGTCTTGACGACGGGCAGCGGGCAGGCATCGCCCATGGCATTGACTTCAATTTTGGTAGACATAGCTTTTCCTTTCGAAAGAACCGTTCTAGAGAACGGTAAACAGTTACATAAACGTGCGGGCTAGCGAACAACGTGGATGGCAGGACCGCCTGGTACCGGCTCGTACACGCGACCGACGACGGCGGCGATACGTCCTTCGGCATGTAGACGGCTCGCAAGCTCATCCACATCGGCAGCAGGTGCCGCGATAAGCAGGCCACCAGACGTCTGCGGGTCGTACAGCGCGTCGAGCATGCCCGGCTCAAGGTCCTCGTCGGCCGTCACGCGCGGGCCAAAGAAGTCCTGGTTGCGGTAGGAGCCCGCGGGGATAATGCCCAAACGCGCCATGTCGAGCACCTGGTCAAAGAGCGGCACCGCCCCCGACGCAAGCTCAATCTGCACGCCCGAGCCCTCGGCCATCTCGCACGCATGCCCGATCAGGCCAAAGCCCGTGATGTCGGTGCAGCCGTGAAGCTCAAGTCCCTCGGCCAGACGAATCGGAGCCTCGTTGAGGGTGCGCATCGAGTCAAACATGGCTGCGGCCTCGTCCTGCTCGATGAGCTCGCCCTTAATGGCCGTGGTGATGATGCCCGAGCCAACCGCCTTGGTCAGCAGTAACGCATCGCCCACGCGCGCGCCGCTGTTGGCGAGCATGCGGTCGAGCGCGACAAACCCGCTCACGGACAGGCCGTACTTGGGCTCGTCGTCGTTGATGGTGTGACCGCCCGCGATGGAGCAACCCGCCTCGACGCACTTGTCGGCGCCGCCCGCCAGAATCTGACCGGCAACCTCAACGCCCAGACAGCTCGGGATGCACAGCAAGTTCATGGCATGGCTCGGCCGCCCGCCCATGGCGTAGATGTCCGACAGCGAGTTTGCCGCGGCGATCTGGCCAAACAAAAACGGGTCGTCGACCATCGGTGGGAAGAAGTCGATGGACTGCACGAGACCCAAGTTATCGCCAACGCGAAAGACGCTCGCATCGTCGGAGGTATCGAACCCCACGAGCAAGTTGTCGTTATGCACATTGGGTAAATCGCCCAGGACCTGGGCGAGGGCTCCAGGAGCCAACTTAGCGGCTCAACCGCTCGCGGCAGTCATAGACGTGAGCTTAATCTGATCGTCAGCCATCGATACCTCCTCTCATCGGTCAATCATTTTCTCCCAGTATACGCATGAATGCGAGCCTGCGGCGGATGCATTAATTGAGCGCCTGTGCGCGAATCGCCGCGCCGATGGCACCGGCAAAGCGAGCCTGGGGCGAGGTGGTCACCGGCGACCCCAGCAGCTCGCCCAACCGCTCCACCACGAAGGCGTTCTCGCACAGGCCACCGGTCAGGTAGTACGGGGCGCCCGCGGCCTGCCCGGCCATGGTCGCCACGCGCGAGACCACGCTCTCGATCACGCCACGCGCAATGTTCTCGCGCGGCTCACCGCGACCGATCAGACTGATGACCTCGCTTTCGGCAAACACGGTGCACATGCTGCTGATCTTGGTGGGTTCGCCGGAACGCGCCAGGTCGGCCATCTGTTGCTGGGAAATACCTAGGCGGTCGGCCATGATCTCCAAAAAGCGCCCCGTGCCGGCGGCGCACTTGTCGTTCATGGCGAACTTGGCCACGCGGCCACTTTTAAGCTGAATGACCTTGGTGTCCTGGCCGCCTACGTCAATCACCGTGCCGTGATCGCCAAACAGGCGCACGGCACCGGTGCCGTGGCAGGTGATCTCGGTCACGACCTTGTGCGCATAGGGCACGGCGACACGGCCGTAGCCAGTCGCGATCACGCGCGCGTCGTCGGCAGCCACGTCGTAGCCAGCCGCTGCCAGTGCCTCGCGCAGCCGCTCGGAAGCATCGACCGAGGAGAACCCGGTTGGCTGCACGCACGTCCACGCCACCGAGCCCTCCCCGTCGACCACAGCAGCCTTGGCCGCCGTAGACCCGATATCGATCCCGATCCCTATCATGGCTCTCTCCCAATCTAAACATCAAAGGTAGCGGCGCGTTCAGGCGCCTTAGCTCTAGGTTTCTCA
>CABUGR010000251.1 GCA_902491135.1 uncultured Collinsella sp.
TCTCGATTCCACGTACGGTTCGTACGCCACGCTCGCAGCGGTCGTGCTTATCGCCAAGGGTCTCGTCGACCTTGCCGCAGGCGTCGCCGGTATCAAGGGCGCCAACAAGCCTTCGCAGGTGGACGGCGCGTTTAAGCTCGGTATTGTTGCCGCGGTCGCCACGCTTGCCCAAGCGGTGCTCACGCTTCCCGCGTTTGGCGGCGACGCCATCAACTTTGGCGCCTTTGTCATCGTGGTGTACGACCTGTTCTTTGTTCAGCAGGCACACGCCGTTAAGGCCGAGAACAAGGACCGCCTATAAGCGCTCGCTTCTCATAACCTCTGCAGCCAAGCAACTAAAAAGGGCCGATCGCGCATCTCCGCGGTCGGCCCTTTACGTTTGCCTAGATAAAACCCACCAAAATAAACCTGTCCCTTTTTTGGCTGGTTGTTAGCTGTGGCGGTACTCGGCGATGATGAAGTCGATATCGGTTTGGAGCGTGTCCAGGTTTGCCAGGCGCTCTTTGTCGGCAGGGCGCGTGCGATAGTAGTACGGCGTCATCTGGAACACCGCCTCGATATCGGCCTGGGTCTGAAGCGTAATATTCGCGGACACCCGCTGCGTTCCAACCAGCTTGAGCTCCGTTGTTTGTGGCAGCTTCTCATCGTTAAGGTACGGCGTGTCGTAGAGTACCTCCTTGAGCCCAAAGAGGTGACGAGCACCCGGCACCACGGTGTAGAGCGAACCCTCCGGCGCCAGCACGCGGGCAAACTCGCGCTCGTTAAAGGGGGCAAAGAGCTCGGTCACCATATCGAAGGCGCCATCGGCCACGGGGATGTCCTTCATGTTGGCCACGAAGTAGGTCGCATCGCCGCGCTTGGCGGCCAGGCGCACCATCTCCTTGCCCAGGTCAAAACCGTAAGCATCTACGCCCGGCACCGCGCCCATGGCACTGGTGTAATAGCCCTCGCCACAGCAAATATCGAGCAGCGTCATGGGGCCGTTCGCAGACGTGGCGCGCCCAGACACCTGCTTGCGCACCAGCTCGACCATCGCATCGCGCAACGGCGCGTAGTATCCACGGTTCAAAAAGTCACGACGGCTGCGCGCCTGCGACTTGGGATCGCCCATGGAGTCGCCGCTCTTGGACGAGCGCAGTAGATATAGATAACCCTCGCGCGCACGGTCAAACCGGTGTCCGCCCGCGCATGCGGCCCCACGCTCATCGTCCACCAACGGTTCATGGCAAACGGGACACAACAACATGGCAACTCCTTAGCGCGAACAACACAACGCCCACCATTGTCGCACGCCTTCCCCACCTAGTCATTGGGGACGTTCTTGAATGACTAGTTAGAAGAGACGTTCTTGAATGACTAGTTAGAAGAGATAAGGAGTGTCCCCAGCTGCCGGCAGAAAAGGAACGTCCCTAAGTGCCGACTGGTTGCATTAGGAGTATCATCATCTGCGCAAATAAGCACGAAAGAGCATATTAGAGATTGAGAGCATATGGCTGACACCGTATCTAAGCACATTGACATGACCACCGGCTCGCTGTGGCGCAATATCCCCCTGTTCGCCTTCCCCGTGGCCGCCACGAGCATCTTGGAGCAGCTGTCGAACCTCATCGCCACGGTCATCATCGGTAATTTCTCGGGCGACCAGGGAACCCTCGCCATGGCGGCGGTCGGCTCCAATGTTCCGCTTACCAGTCTTATGCTCAACCTGTTTATTGGCATGTCGCTTGGCTCCAACGTGGTCATCGCCAACGCTATCGGCCGCAACGATCAGAACATGGTCAAACGCGCCGTCCATACCTCGATTTTAATGGCGCTCGTGGGCTTTGTCGTCATCGCCCTGGGCGAGATCTTTGCCGAGCCCATGCTCGCCGCGCTCAACGTTCCTGCCGAAACCATGCCGCTCGCTTCGCTCTACCTGCGCGTCTTTTTGCTGAGCATGCCCTCGATCTTGCTCTACAACTTTGAGGCCGCGATCTTCCGCTCCGTCGGCATCACCCGCATGCCGCTGCAGGCGCTTGCCGTGTCCACCGTCCTCAACATTGGCCTGGATCTCATCTTTGTCCCCGTACTCCACTGGGGTGTCGCGGGCGTCGCCATCGCCACCGCCATCGCCTACACCGTCAGCGCCGCCACGCTCTTTATCCGCCTGCTCAAGACCGACTCCGTCGTCCGCGTCACCCCACGCGACCTGGCTATCGACCCCGTCGCCCTCAAGCGCATCGTCAAGATCGGCCTGCCCGCCGGCATCCAAAGCGCCGTCTTTGCCGTCGCCAACATCATCATCCAGTCCGCCATTAACAGCCTGGGCACCGAGGTCATGGCGGCATCGAGCGCCGCCATGAGCCTGGAGTACGTGTGCTACAACCTGCTCAACAGCTTTAGCCAGGCATGCACCACCTTTGTGGGACGAAACCACGGTGCCCGCCAGATTGATCGCTGCACCAAAACGCTTAAGGTCTGCCTAGTCGAAGGCGGTATCGTTGCGCTCACTACGATCATCGTTATTGTCGGCCTGGGGCGCGAGATCTTGTCGCTCTTTAACAGCGATCCCAACATCGTCTCGATCGGCTATATCCGCGTGTGTTCGATCTTCCCGGCGTACGCCTTTAGCATGTTCTACGAAAACATGTCAGGCTACCTGCGCGGCTTTGGTATCTCGCTCACGCCCGCCCTCATCACCATGATCTGCGTCTGCGGC
>CABUGR010000252.1 GCA_902491135.1 uncultured Collinsella sp.
GAAAACGGCTCTGGCACCAAAAGGAGCCAAAGCCGTTAAAGATATCCTATGGAGCGGGCGACGGGAATCGAACCCGCGTCATCAGCTTGGAAGGCTGGGGTTCTACCATTGAACTACGCCCGCAAGATATGGTCGGGACGACAGGATTTGAACCTGCGACATCCTGCTCCCAAAGCAGGCGCGCTACCAAACTGCGCCACGTCCCGAAGGTGTTGAGCAGCTAAGGTCTAAACCTTGCGTGTCCCAAAGCGAAGGAAATTATAGGGGAGACTCCCCGCCTGTGCAAGCGCAGAAACCCTAGCTCCTCGAATGTGCGACAAACTTGCTGTGGAGCAGACCGATCACAAACGCCACCACGGCAACCGGCACCCAAGCGGCACCGATGTCTGCCAGGGGTAGCGCATCAAACGGCAGCCACGCGCCCGCAAAGAACGCATCGCGGACCGAGGTGATCACGCTCTGCACGGCAACCACGCCGCCGACCCAGACCCACACCTGCGGATGAGCGTCGCAAAAGCCGTGTACCAAACCCATGAGGACCAGCACGATGGCGACGGGATACAAGGCGTTGAGCATGGGCACCGAGAACATGAGGATCACGTCGAGGCCCACGTTGGAGAGCACGCACGAAAACGCTGCGAACACAAAGGCGAGAATCGCAAAGGGACGGCGCATGGCCTCCTCGGAGGCCTCCGCTCCCCCTTTAACCACATACGTTTCGCAGAAGTAACGCGCGCAGCAGCTGATGAGGCCGATGCACACGTTCATGCAGGCGAGGAAGAAGATGGCGAAGACCACGACCGTGCCGGCAAGCCCAAAGTGCATGGAGGCCGAGCGGGCGAGAATGGCGGCGCCGTTGGTGGCGTCGGACATCACGGTGCCGAGCTGCATACCGGCAAGGGCCAAACCGCAGTAGATGACGGCCATGAGCACGCCGGCGATCACACCGGAGCGCGAAATCTCAAAGGCCACGCGCTTGTCATCGGTAACACCCAACTCGTGGATGGTCTCGGCGATGATGATGCCGAAGGCGAGCGACGCAAGCAGATCCATGGTCTGATAACCGGTCAAAAAGCCCTGCACGGTAGCACCGGCATTGTAGGGAGTCTGCGGCGCGGCAGCCGGTCCCAGCGGCGAGATCACGGCAGCACCCACGACCAGCACGATGAGCGCAATGAGCGCGGGGCCCGTAATGCGCCCGAGCACGCGCGTGATAACGCCCGGACGCAGCGTGAGCGCAAACGCGACGACAAAGAAGCCAACGGCAAACACCAGGCGAGCCGTGCCGAGCGAAACGCCCTCGGGCAGTAGCGGCACCAGCATCTCGAAGGCCGTAGAGCTTGTGCGCGGAATGGCCAGGCACGGGCCGATGGCCAAATACACCGCCGCAACGAAGAATTCGCCAAACTTAGGATGCACGCGCCCAGCCAGCTCGCGGGCCGTGCCGGCGAGCGCGACGGCGATAAATCCCATAACAGGCAGACCGATAGCGGCAATCAAAAAGCCGATCATGGCAAGCGGCGTGGCCGTGCCGGCCTGAAGTGCCAGCAATGGCGGAATGATGAGGTTACCGGCGCCAAAGAGCATCGAGAACAGCGCAATGCCGACGGTAACGACATGGTCGGAGCGCAGACCGCGCGGTGCGGATGAGGCCATAGGCACACCTTTCGGGTCGAAACAAAAACGGGACGGGCAAAAACACCCATCCCGCAAGTATAAACGGTCTAGCAGCTTTAGCAGGCTAAATCGCGCAAAGCGTCAATCGCGGTATCGACTTCCTCGTCCGTGTTGAAATACCCAAACGAGAAGCGAACGACACCCTGGCGCTCGGTCCCGAGCGCGCGGTGCATGAGCGGAGCGCAATGGGCGCCGGGGCGCGTCGCAATCCCCCACCCTTGCATGAGCGCGTCCGAGATCTCGGCAGAGTCGATATCACCCACGTTGAGTGAGACGATCGCCGAGCGCACGGGCTGGTCAAACGCACCGTAGAGCTTAATCCCCGGAATCTCGCGCACGCCAGCGAGAAAGCGATCAGCCAGCGCTCGCTCATGCGCCGCGATCGCCTCGACCCCGCCTTGCGCCTCGATAAAGTCGAGACCGGCAGAAAGGCCCGCGATGCCGTGGCCGTTGAGCGTGCCCGCCTCAAGGCGCGTGGGCCACTCAAGTGGCTGCAGCGCATCGAAGCTGTGCACGCCCGTGCCGCCCATGGCCCACGGAGCCACGTCAATGCCCTCCGCCACGACCAGGCCGCCGGTCCCCTGCGGACCCATGAGCCCCTTATGGCCGGTAAAGCACACTATGTCGAGGCCCATGGCCTGCATATCGACACGCGCCGTACCGGCAGACTGCGAGGCATCGACGATCACAAGCGCACCTGCCGCATGGGCCATGGCCGCTACGCGCGCAATGTCGACCGCGTTGCCGGTCACGTTGGAGGCATGCGTCACCACCACGGCACGCGTACCCGGCGTGACCAACCGCTCGAGTTCGTCGTAGTCGAGCACACCGTTTACGTCACAGCCCGCATGCTCAACGGTCACACCCCGCTCCGCTGCCAGGCGGTTGAGCGGACGCAGCACGGAGTTATGCTCGAGCACCGTCGTGACCACGCGATCACCGGGACGTACCACGCCGTTGATGGCGGTGTTGAGCGCCGCAAAGTCGCTCTCCGGGATTTCCGCAAGACGCTT
>CABUGR010000253.1 GCA_902491135.1 uncultured Collinsella sp.
CGCGAGCTCGTCGCCTTTGCCGATGCCACCTACACCGCCGGTGAGTCCATCACCCCGCTAATCAAGGCCATCAACGTGCTGCTCTTTAAACTCGAGGGCCAGATCATCCAGCGCCACCCCGAGTTCGACATGACCGACCGTCTGCTGCTCGACAAAATCGACCACGACACCGGCACGGTCACGCTCGCCGACGGCAGCGTGTGGCCGCTCACGACCAACGACTTCCCCACCGTCGACGGACCCCTACACGCTCACGCCCCAGGAGCAACATATCATCGACAAGCTCGTGTCCGAGTTTGTCACCGCCGATCACCTTCATCGCCATATCGATTTCCTCTACACCCACGGCTCGATGTACAAGGTCACCAACGGCAACCTGCTGTTCCATGGCTGCGTACCACTCAACGAAGACGGCACCTTTAGCAGCATGAACTGCCTGGGTACCTGGCACGCCGGCCGCGATTATCTCGATTTTTGCGACCGCATCGCCCGCCGCGCCTGGCGCGTGGGCGACCGCGACGCCCTCGACTGGATGTGGTACCTGTGGATCGGCTTTAACTCACCCGCCAGCGGACGCCTGGTGCGTACCTTTGAGCGCGCCTATATCGCCGATAAGAGCACCTGGGTCGAGCCGATGGACCCGTACTTTACGCTTACCAAGTCACCCTCGGTCTGCGACGACATCATGCGCGAGTTCGGCGTTGCCCCCATGGCATGTTCGCCGACCGGCCACATCATCAACGGCCACACGCCCGTTAAAACCACCAAGGGCGAGCAGCCCATCCGCGCCGAGGGCAAGCTGCTGGTCATCGATGGCGGCTTCTGCCGCGCCTACCACCCCAAGACGGGCATCGCCGGCTACACGCTTATTTCGAGCTCACGCGGCTGTCGCCTTAAGTCGCACCGGGCCTTTACAACGGTTGCCGAAGCGCTCACGCGCAACGTGGACATCGAGAGCGAGACCAACCGTTTTGACCAGGCCGACCGTCGCCGCATGGTGAGCGACACCGATACCGGTGCCAAGATCCGCAGCCAGATCCAGGACCTACGCCAACTGCTCGATGCATATAGAAACGGTGCTATCGAGGAGCGCGCCTAGCTCCACCCGTGGGGATTGGCTAAACTTGCTGAGTTCGTCATCCCCACGGCGCTATGGCGCCACCCTAAGGCAGGTACCATGCAAAAGCTCCTTGCGCAGATCATGAAGTTTGGCGTCGTCGGCGTCGTCGCCACGGTCATCGACTTTGGCATCATGAATCTGCTCCACTACGGTCTGGGCCTTAACATCCTGATCGCCAATACCAGCGGCTTTATCGTCTCGCTCATCTTTAACTACGTCGCGAGCATGAAATACGTGTTTGCGCACAAGGAAGGCATGAGCCGCCGCCGCGAGTTCATCATCTTTGTCGTGCTGTCCGTGATCGGTTTGGTGCTCAACGATGGCATCGTGCTGGTGCTCAACGCCGACCTGGGGTTCGAGGCCAATATCGCCAAGATCTGCGCCACCGCGCTTGTCATGGTCTACAACTTTGTGACCCGAAAGATCTTCCTGGAGGGCGACGAGACCAAGTAACTCGCAACCTTACAGCCTTACGATGCCCACGGACAATGCGCACTCAGTACAGTATCGCCCGTGGGCATCGTTCGTTTACGGGCAATTTTTCAACGTTTGCGGATTAGCTCTTGAAAATTTGACGAGTTCGTATAGTTCTTGGCAAAGACCTTACGTTTCCCATGCAAAAGCTCTAAAGTAACTCGTTGCTCGATTCATCAACGCATTGGATGTGATTACGTGCGCAAGGCGCTGGCACAACCTCATAACAAGCAGTTCCTCAAGTTTGCCGTCGTGGGTCTTATCTCCTTTGGCATCGACTGGGGCATGCTCATTGCGCTCGTCGAGCTGTTCCACCTCGACTTTTTGATGAGCACCACGGTTTCGTTTATCACGTCCGTCGTGGTCAACTACTGGCTCAGCATGAAGTACGTGTTCGACCACCGCGAGGGCATGAGCCGCAAGCGCGAGTTCACGATCTTCACCATCCTGTCGGTGATTGGTCTGGGCCTCAACGACCTGTACATGTTTGTGGGCGTCACGTTTTTGAGCATCGGCTACCAAGCCATGAAGGCCATCGCCACGTTCCTCGTCACCTGGTACAACTACTTCAGCCGCCGCTTCTTCCTCGAGGGCGCACGGTCGTAGTCGATTCACTATTTGCTTGAATGTATAACCGGTTGGAATTCCCATTCCAACCGGTTTTTTGTTTGCCGAGAGACCCGGCGACCCAGTCCTCTACGCATGAAAAACGGACGGCCCGGATGTTTGTCCGAACCGCCCGTCTGGCGCGCTATGTCGAGGCCTCTAGCCTGTCACGTAATACCAGACCACGTTGTCACCATTGGAGAGAACGTAGTTGCTGCAGGCCGTCATGGGCGTTGTGCCGTTGACGGAGTACATCCAGCCGCTCGTGCCGCCGTGCTGTTTCTCGGCCAAACCACCAATCGCGGAGACATACGTGCCGTACGACGAGCCATGTGCGTTGACAGAAAGGCCCAGCGCGCACAGGGCATCGTAGACAGTAGCGCCTTCGTTAAAGGTAAAGGTGCCACCAGAGGACACAGGATTGCCCACAGCGCTCGATGTGACCGAAACCGTCACCGTAACGTAGTTAGACTCCTGTGAG
>CABUGR010000254.1 GCA_902491135.1 uncultured Collinsella sp.
GGACACCTGAGATGGACCTGCCCGAGTGTGGCGCCATGAGCCAGGGCTATATCGGCTACCACCTGCAGCAGGGCATCGGCCGCGAGATGCACAAGCGCTACAAGCGTTGGCACGCCGCCACCGTCGTCACCCAGATCGAGTGCGATCCCGACGATCCCGCGTTCAAGAACCCGACCAAGCCGATCGGCCCCTTCTACACCGAGGAGCAGGCCAAGGAGTTCATGGCCGAGGATCCCTCCAAGGTCTTCGTCGAGGATTCCGGCCGCGGCTGGCGTCGCGTCGTCGCTTCCCCCGATCCCAAGAAGATCGTCGAGGCTGACTCCATCCTCAACCTGCTCGACAACGAGTTCATCGTCATCGCCTGCGGTGGCGGCGGCATCCCCGTCGTCCGCGACTACGAGAACAAGGGCTGCTACAAGGGCGTTCCCGCCGTCATCGACAAGGACCTGGGCGGCGAGCTGCTGGCCGAGGACTGCGACGCCGACGTTCTGTTCCTGCTGACCGCCGTTGAGCATGTCGCCATCAACTTTGGCAAGCCCAACCAGGAGGAGCTCGAGGACATCACCGCCGACGAGGCCGAGCGCCTGGCCGACGAGGGCCAGTTCGGCAAGGGTTCCATGGAGCCCAAGGTCCGCGCTGCCATCAAGTTCGCCCGTTCCCGCAAGGGCCGCACCTGCATCATCGGCGCCCTGGACAAGGCCGCCGAGACCATGGCCGGCCTCTCCGGTACCCGCATCCACGAGTAGTCTCTACTCTGTTGCCTCTCTCGTGGGCGCCAGGCAAGGCGCCAACAAACTAGCCTCTCTTCATGAGCCCCGCAGTCCGCTTCGACTGCGGGGCTTTTGCTATTCACCTAGTCATTGGGGACGTTCTTAAATGACTAGTAGTAGGCCCACATGGCTTCGACTTCGTTGAGGACCTCTACGACGCCCCAGCGGCGGGCGCTGCGGCTGGCCGAGTTGGGGTCGTAGACGCCAATCTGATTGGCATCGTCGATGCCGTAGAGCACGATGTAGTGGCCTACGTTGGTAAACGTACCGGGGCGCACTGCGGCGATGACGGGCGCACCCGAGCGAAGTGCTTGGGTAATCGATTCGCGATCGTTATAGAGCTGTGTTCCGTTGAGCCCCAGCTGCCACGCACCGCCTGTCATAAACGACCACTCGGTGGCACCGGTGGGGGCGTAGTTGCCGGCTTCGGCCAGTGCGCATATATCGACCGGCGTCTTATCGGTGTGGCCGGTCTTAAAGATATAGACCATGGTGAGGCAAGTGGGACCGCAAGCGTTTTCGCGAATAGTGCCACCGGCATAGGGCAGCTCCGACCATGCGGGGTCAATTTGGTAGATGTGGGGCATGGCGCCGGCCTGCCATTGCGAGCGTGGGGTCGAGAACGCAAAGGAGTAACCGGGCGCGACGGGAGCTTTAAGCAGCTTGTCCTCGGCAGTGGGCTCAAGACCGGCTGATCCGTGGGAGATACAGGATCCCAAAAACACAAAGACGAGGCAGGCGGCGATGGAGCAAAGCGCAAGGCGTAGGCGGCGGGCCGGAAGCGCGTGGCTTGTGGTGTGCGACGCGGGGTGAGGGGCGGAATTGCCGCGATCGCGTTGAGGTCGCGAAAAGGAGCGCTTGACGTAGTAGTCGGTCTTACGGCGATCGTAGCGGCGTGGTTGCAATGTGTCGGTCTGACGTTGGCGTGTGCTCGTACTCACGCGGTCTGACTGCTGCACGGTACGGCTTTGCTGCCGCGAAGAAGCCCCGGGCTGCTCTTGGGGGCGCTGCGGGTTGTCGTTGTCGGAGGTGCTTCTGGGCGTTGGCGTGGTGCGGCCGGCAAGGCGCACGCTTTGTGGCCGTTGGTCGCCGTCATTGTATCCGTATACCATTCGAATCACCTTGCCTCATATGTAACTTGTCTATCCTACATAAAAAGATGCACGACACATGGGTATGTGCGCCAAAAGCCTGACAAATGGTATGAACGTTGCCGCGCCGCGCGCCAAGCGTCACGGCAACAGGTATTCAAAAGCAGACAAGATGAAAGCGTCCAAGACGAATGACGTCTCCCGCCGTTCGTCCCAAAAATGGCGCCGCTCGTTTTGCAGTTCTGCCTTCGGTCGAGCTACAAGCGGCGCTGCTGTGCCAAGGCCGTATCTTAAAGCCACGAAATAAAAGCGCGCGGCAAAACAGACCGCGCAAGGGGTGACGTCAAGGGGCGTCAAAAAGGAAAGGAGGGGAACAATGGCGGACAAGAACGCAGAAGTTGCAGTCGAGGATAACGGCGGCATGAAGAAAACGCTTTCGCTCTGGAACTTCTTCACCATCGGTTTCGGTGCCATCATCGGAACTGGCTGGGTTCTGCAGGTCGGCGACTGGATGGTCGTGGGCGGCGGTCCCGTTCCCGCTATGATCGCATTCCTCTTGGGTGCAATCTTTCTCGTGCCCGTCGGAGCTGTTTTCGGTGAGCTCACGGCTGCTATCCCCATCTCGGGCGGCATCGTCGAGTATGTCGATCGTAGCTTTGGCCGTACGCTGAGCTATATCACCGGTTGGCTCCTGGCCCTGGGCAACGGCATCCTGTGCCCGTGGGAGGCAATCGCTATCTCGACCCTCGTGTCCGAGATGTTCGGCAGCCTGCCCGGTCTTGAGTGGCTGCGTGCCGTCAAGCTCT
>CABUGR010000255.1 GCA_902491135.1 uncultured Collinsella sp.
TCAATGGTATACGGGTGCATCATCGACGTCTTCAATACAGAAAATATCAGTGCGGGATGTTCCGGAGAGAAGCCCCCGTCACGCCCCCGGATTCCCTGCGTTTACGGCCTTGAGGTCGGCGGCGCGGAGAAGGACGTGGTTGATAGGGATACGTGTTCCTTTCGCTGTTTCGCGCTTTGCGCGAAAGGCGCGTTACTTTGGGATGGGTGGGGAACGTGGTTGTTACGGCAACTGATCCCCACCATAAATTATCCTTGGCATACTTGCGCGAATACCTGCCCGTGCTACACTTGCAATTGCTGTTTCAGGGCGGGGTGAAATTCCCCACTGGCGGTAAATCGGGCGGTGCCAAAGGGGTGCCGTGGCGCAGACGAGATGCCTGCGGCCGAGCCGATGAGCCCGCGACCCGTGCGTGCGTTGGTTCGCATGCCGGCTGAACTGGTGAGATCCCAGTACCAACGGTTAGAGTCCGGATGAAAGAGGCAGGTGATCTTATGTCTGAACAGTCACAGCATATCCATTTTGAGAACACGAATAGGTGGAGCACCAAACAGCTCGTTACCATGGCGTTGATGTGCGCCTTGGGCGCCTTGTTTATGTACGTGCAGCTGCCCATCCTTCCTTCGGCGCCGTTTTTGACGTATGACCCGTCGCTGGTGCCGGCGATGGTGTGTGGATTTGCGTATGGCCCTGGTGCCGGCACCGCTGTTGCCGCTATGGCGATTGTTATCCATGCGCTTACCACGGGCGACTGGGTCGGTGCGCTTATGAACCTGGTTGCCACGCTGGGCTACATTCTGCCCGCGGCTATCGTCTATCAGAAGATGCATACCTATAAGGGTGCCGTGATTGGCCTGGTGCTCGGCGTTATTGCCGCTACGGCGTTGTCTATGGTCGCAAATCTTACCATTGGCGTATGGTTCTGGTATGGCTCGGTCGATGTGATCGCCCCGCTTATGATTCCTGCCGTGCTGCCGTTCAACCTTATCAAGACCGTGCTTAACTCGGTATTGACGCTTGCGGTGTACAAGGCGGTCTCCAACCTCATCACGCCCAAGAAGGACCAGGTCAAAGGCCGCGCATGATTGAGTGTCGGGGCGTTTCCTTTAGCTATGACGGTGCCGTGCCGGCGCTCGACGGCGTCGATCTAAACATCGAGGACGGCGAGTTTTTCTGCATCCTCGGTGGTAATGGGTCGGGCAAGTCGACGTTTGCCAAGCATCTGAATGCACTGTTGCAGCCCGATGCGGGCACGGTGCGTATCAACGGTATGGATGCGTCCGACCTCGAGCTGGTCTATGACATTCGTTCGACCGCGGGCATGGTATTCCAGAATCCCGATGATCAGCTGGTGGCAACGCTTGTCGAAGATGACGTTGCGTTCGGTCCCGAAAACCTTGGCGTGCCATCGGCGCAAATTGCGCAGCGCGTACGCGAGGCGCTGAAGGGCGTGGGCCTGGTGGGCTTTGAGCGCCACGAGACCCATGCGCTTTCGGGTGGTCAAAAGCAACGCGTGGCGCTTGCCGGCGTGCTCGCCATGGAGCCGCGCGTTCTCATTTTGGATGAGGCCTCCTCGATGCTCGATCCGCGCGGACGCAAGGGTCTTATGAAAGCGTGCCGCGCACTTCACGATCGCGGCATGACTATCGTGATGATTACGCACTTTATGGAGGAGGCCGCCGAGGCCGATCGTGTCGCGGTGTTTCGGGCGGGGCACGTTGCCATGCTCGGTACGCCCGAGGAAATCTTGACGCGGGCGGATGAGCTTGCGCAGCTCAACCTGGATATGCCGGAGTCGTGTCGTCTGGGCAGGTCACTTCGTGCGAAGGGCGTGCCCGTTTGCGCGCAGGTGCGTGAGGCGGATATGGTCGCCGAGATTGCGCAGGCTTATGCCGAGCGAAGTAGGGCAGGCATCGCGGGGCAGTCTTCCGTATCCCAGTCGGAAATCGCTGACGGCACTGTTCCGGTAGACAACGAGGGCAACGCGTCGGAGCCCGTCATCGAGCTATCCCATGTTTCGTACAGTTATTCGCTCAGTCCGCGCGAGCGCCGCCGCTGGCATAAGCGCTCGGCCACTGCGGGCAAATCGAGCAAACAGGCTCTCTGGGGAAACGACCCCAGCAGCCCGTGGGCGCTGCGCGGTGTATCGCTGACGGTGCGTCGCGGCGAGTTCCTGGGCTTGGCAGGTCATACCGGTTCGGGTAAGTCGACGCTGGTCCAGCATCTCAACGGTTTGATTCGCCCCCAGGAGGGATCCGTTCGCGCGCTGGGGCTCGATCTGTCAAACAAGAAAGACGCCGCTGCGGTTAAGGCCAAGGTCGGCGTGGTGTTTCAATACCCTGAGCGTCAGCTGTTTGCCGAAACCGTGGCGCAGGACGTGGCGTTTGGTCCGCATAACCTTGGCTTGCCGCAAGATGAAGTCGACCGTCGTGTCGAGTCATCGCTCTCACGCGTGGGCCTCGACCTTTCCACGGTCGGCGACAAGAGTCCCTTTGAGCTTTCGGGCGGTCAGCAACGGCGTGTGGCATTCGCCGGCGTACTCGCCATGGAGCCCGAAGTCCTGGTGCTCGATGAGCCCATGGCTGGGCTCGATCCGGCTGCTCGCAGGGATTTCCTAGGGCTCATCGATCGACTCCATCGCGAGGGCCTGGCCGTTG
>CABUGR010000256.1 GCA_902491135.1 uncultured Collinsella sp.
CAGCGGCTCCATCTGGGCAAGCGCCGGCGTAAGCTCATCGACAGCGCCATCGAGCTTTGCCACCACAGGCTGAGCCTCGGCGATGGTGTTGTTGAGGTCGTTCACGGTCTTATCGAGCGAGTCGACAACGGTGCGGGTCTTACGCAGGGTAAGCGCGAGCTCAACGATGGCCCACACGCCGGCAACGGCGAGCAGCAGCAGGGCGATTTGAATGGGACTCATGCAAGCCTCCCAAAGGAATCGATATACAGACGGTTTCCATGGTACCCCAAAGGAGACCGAACATGCCAAGAGCAGCAACGTGGGACAAAATTATCAGCAGCTACTTCGGTGCATTCCCGCTGCGGTCGCGTTCACTTTGCTCTACGCGCCATTCTTCCCAACCGCGGCCGGCAGGCTGCCAAAATGCACCGCGTTCCAAGCCTTCGGGCAAATAGCGCTGGTCGACCCAGCCTTCGGGATAATCGTGCGGATACTTATACACACCGTATTCATCGCTGCCCGGGCGATGGCGATCGCGCAGATAGCTGGGCACCTCGCGAAGCCCACTAGAATGGATATCGGCCAGCGCCGCATCGATCGAGGCCTCGCACGCATTGGACTTGGGCGCCAAGCACACATAGAGCGCAGCTTGTGCAAGGTTAATGCGACATTCAGGATAGCCAATAACTTCAGCAGATTTAAAGGCAGCATGCGCCACCAAAAGCGCCTGCGGGTCGGCGTTGCCAACATCCTCAGAAGCGTGAATCATAATGCGGCGAGCGATAAACTTAGGATCCTCCCCAGCATCGATCATGCGCGCGAGCCAATAGATCGTGGCATCGGGGTCGCTACCGCGCATAGACTTAATAAACGCACTGATGATGTCGTAGTGCATGTCGCCGTTTTTGTCATACGTAAAGCCGCGACGCGGGTTGGCAATCTTTACGTCATCCACGGTGATGGGATAGCGCTCCCCCGCCGCCGGCGCTGGCGTCCCCTCGGTATCGGGACGCGTAACGGCAATCTCGCTCGCCAGCTCAAGTGTCGTCAGGGCCGAGCGTGCATCACCCGCAGCCAGCGTACAAATGGTCTTGACCGTATCCTCATCGGCCGAGAACTTACCGTTCAAGCCCTGCGGCGCCTCAAGCGCACGTTCAATAAGCGTGGCGATATCCTCATCCTTCAGATGCTCAAGCTCCACGACGCGACCACGTGAGAGCAGTGCCGAGTTGACCTCGAAGTACGGGTTCTCCGTCGTAGCGCCAATCATAATGACGGTACGGTTCTCAACTGCATGCAGCAGGGCATCCTGCTGCGACTTAGAGAAGCGGTGAATCTCATCGATGAATAGAATGGTGCGGCGGTCGTACGTATTCAGGCGCGTCTTGGCCTCATCAATCACGCGACGCAGGTCCTTCACGGTACCCGTGACGGCGCTGACCTCGACAAACTCGCTCTTGGTATGGTTGGCGATAATGTGGGCCAGCGTCGTCTTGCCCGTACCGGCAGGCCCGTACAGAATCACGCTCGAAAGCACGTCGTGCTCGATCGCGGCACGCAACCATGAGCCCTTACCGACGGCCTTTTGCTGGCCCACGTACTCGTCGAGCGAATTGGGTCGCATGCGCACCGCGAGCGGCGCATTTTTTAAGGAACGCTCGCGCGTCGAGGCAGAAAAAAGGTCGTCCATAGCCATCCCGTGCATCAATCAAAAACGTTTTCAACTAACCAGTATACCGAAAGGATACGAACTACCGTTCGTTAATATAGGTACGATGCGGAAACTTTAGACCCGGGAACAGCTTGCTCGTCAGTTCGCAGAAATAACCGTCCGTCATGCTCGCGATATAATCCACCACGGCTTGATCCTTGTCGTCCTGCCAGGCATAGGTGCGATCGTAGTAGGAAAGTTGCTGCTCAATGCGCGAAATATGGTGCTTAAAGATGTAAGAGGACTCGTCACCACTGTTTAGATCCCGCAGGCAACGGTCGTAGAGCTTTTCGAAGGCCTCGCGCAGCTCCACCTCGGAATCGCCTTCGATACCGCCCTTGCTATAGATCTTCTCGTAGTTCTCGCGCTTGGCTCGGCGGATTTCCTCAAACAGGTCCTCGCTCATCTCGATGCGCGGCTTACCATAGCTGTGCTCAACGATATCGATGGAAGCGTGCGTAAGGATCCAGCTGTTGTAGGCACCGCCCCGGCCATCATCAAAAGCGTCGGGTGACAGCAGGCCCGCCGCGATCGCATCCTGACGGTCACGACCGACGTAGGCAAGGATATCCGAGATGCGGACCACACAGCCTTCGAGCGTCATGGGACGCAGATGCCCAATTGCGCTATAGCCCGTGGCAATGCAATCCTCAACCGTCTGGTCAAACTGGTCAAAGGAGCTCATGTCCGAGAGCTCAAACACACGCTGCTCGTACTCGCCGTTATGGCATAGCACGCCGTCGAGCGTCTGGAGCGACACGTTGCGGCCGTACAGTGCGTCGAGCACGCGGACCGACTGCACGTTATGGAAAAAATAACGCCCCGTGCGCTCATGATAGATATCGTTGAGGAAGCGCTCGCCGGCATGGCCGAAAGGCGTGTGTCCCAAGTCATGACCCAGGCCAATCGCCTCGATCAAATCGCAATTGAGCCCCAGGGC
>CABUGR010000257.1 GCA_902491135.1 uncultured Collinsella sp.
GGCGCTCTCGTTTAAGGCGCGCATAGCGATGGGGGTGCGGAACATAAAGGTGATGCCCGCAGGGAGGCCGTCATCGGTGAGCGTGTCTGCCTTAAAGCCAACGATCTGGATTTGTGCCTTGGTCCCGTCGGAAAGCCTGACAGTCTTGGTGTTCTCGTTTTCGAGCGACTGCTTACTGTTTACCAGGTGGTAGGTTTCGGCAATCTCGAGCGCGTTTTTGTTGGAAGATGTCTCTTGGATTTTGCGGGAGATCAGTGCGAGTTCTTCCCAGGTGTAATCGTCGAGTGACGGCTTAATGCCGTGCGCAAGGTCGATAAGCCCCCAGCACCCCGTGGCAAGGGCGGAAGCTGCGATGCCGGCAACGCAGACGCCGCCGAGCGCGAGCGCAGCGCGACGCGAGATAACTGGGTGACGCGTCTGAGCCTTGTCGGAGTCGGAAGGCTTCGGTTGCTGGTTAAAGTCGATCGGAGTGGGCAGCGGCGTGCGCGGCTCAAAATCGATGTCTTTAATCCAGGCATCGAGCTTGCCGACAATCGTAGACAGCGGCGCGCGCTGGGACTGCTTGTTATGGATACCGCTCATGATGACATCGACAAGCATTTGGTCGCCGGGCGTGCGCGCCTTGAGTGTCTCGGGCTCGTGCTCGATCTTGTACAGGTAGGGCGACTGGTCCATATGCTCGTTTAGGCGATATGGCGTGTGACCGGCATAGAGCGTGTAGAGCACGCTGCAGAGCTCATATGTATCGATGCTAGGCGACGTTCGAAGCGGCGCCAGCTCGGGGATGTCGTTGGAGAGCATCTCGGGTGGGGCGAACTCGGGTGTGTCGTTGCGCCAGATGCCGGTGGACATGGTAAACGAGGGGGCTGAGCGCTTGATGCTCGAGCTGCCCAGATCGACCAGGCAAAGGTCAAAACTGCAGCGTGCAATCTGCTGGGCAAGGGACCGGCGCGTCGTGCGAATAATGATGTTGCGCAAGGAGATATCTCGGTGCGCAAACGGTGCATCGAGCTTTTGGACGCTCAAGAGGATCTCTCCCAGGCGTTTTCCGATTGCGGCGACGGTGTTTGCGGGAATGTGGCCACCCTCGGCAGGGTCGGTTAGTTCTGTCGCGGCATCACGAAGGGGCAGGCCTTCAATCCACTCCATAAGGATGGTCGGTACGGAGCCGGTATAGCCGTAGCCATAGGTTTTGGGAAAGCCGCCCAACAGTGAGACGGCTGCAAGATTGCGATACTCCTCGGTAAGCGTCTTGATGCCCGAGGGGCTGACGGCGGAGCCGTTTTCATCACAGCCGGTGAGGGGCCATAGCGTTTTGAGCGCAAAGGTCTCGCCCTCGGTGTTGACGACCTTGCGAAGATGGTGGGAACCGCCGCCGACTGCCCCGCAATCCAACAGGGTGGTAAAGCGGCGGATAGTATCGGGGTCTTCGGTGGTCGCAAACATGGCGTTTGGTTCAAAGGGGGACAACGCGATGATATTCATATCCGTGTCGTACGTCACGGGGCGATCCTTTCGAGAAAAAATGCGTAGCGATAATGTTAGTGAAAAGGTAGCGCAACCGTTGCCTTAATCGAAAAGGTGCCGTTATTTGCATGGGTTGATGCAAATAACGGCACCTTGTGCGTCGAAGATGTGTGGGCGGGCTAGTTTGTGATGCGAATGACCAAGAAGCGCGTCGTGGCGCCCAAGCAAAGCGTGTCTCCGTTGTGAATCTCGACGGGGGTGTTGGCAAAGTTGGCGGGGCGCTCGCGTCTGGGCGGTTCGATAGCCTGTCGGCAGCGGTCGACGCCCGAGATCAAAAACGATCCGTTGGTGGAGCCGAGGCCCTGTGCAAGCCAGCGTCCGTCTTGGAGCCAAATACGCAGGTGCTGGCGCGAGACGTCGGAATCGACGTCGGTGATGGCGTTCTCGTCTCCCGTCAGCGACCCGATAATGCTGCCCACCGGGTCCGTGGTAAGGGGACGCAGCGGCGGTCGTGCCGAGTTGCCCACGACGCGCAGCAGCCCCAGGCGAATGTTTCCCGTGGGGCGCGCGGTTGTCGAGAAAAACGAGGTGACGGTCGTCTCGACCGTGCCGAGTGTCGAGAGCATCTGGTCGGACACAAAGGACTCGGTGTATTCGATGGCGCGGGCGGGGTCGCCAAGGCAGCCGGTAACGATAAAAAAGACCAGATGGATGTAGAGGCGATCTTTGATGTCGCTATCGTCAGCGGTCTCGATGCGCTCGACGCCGTTTCTAAAGAGCATGCCGTCGACGCCGCAATTGGTAAGGGCATCCTGCATGTCTGGGACGCACGACTCCATATAGCGTTTAGCGACCTTGCTCAGCGATTGGGGGTCGGAGCCTCGGTTTTGCATGATGAGGTTGAGTATCTGGCGCGCACTTTGTTCAAAGGGCGCAAACAGCGGCTCGGGAAGGTCACCGGGTTTGGCGTGAACGATTTCGCGTGAGATAAACGACGGGACCGTCAAGCGTTCGGAGATGAGGCGTCCACCGTAACGGGCGTTGCCGGCTATGAGAATTTGCGCGGCGTTACCGTTGTTGATGCGACCGAGTGACTTAAGCCCGGCGTACAGTGCACAAGATGGAGTGTCGGCCATTTGTTTTCCCCCCCCCCTCCTCA
>CABUGR010000258.1 GCA_902491135.1 uncultured Collinsella sp.
AATCCCACGCGCCTGCTGATCGGCGACGACGAGCACGGTTGGTCCGACATGGGCATCTTCAACATCGAGGGTGGCTGCTACGCCAAATGCGAGGGCCTGGACGCCTTCCACGAGCCCGAGATCTTCAACGCTGTCCGCTTTGGCGCGATCTGCGAAAACGTGGTGCTCGACGAGAACCGCAAGCCCAACTACGATGACATCTCGATCACGCACAACACGCGCGTGGCCTATCCCGTGGAGCACATTCCTAACGCGTGGACTAAGGGCATGGGCACCACTCCGAGTGTCGTGCTGTTCCTGACTTGCGACGCTTTTGGTGTGCTGCCGCCCATCTCGCGCCTGACGGCCGACGCCGCCATGTACCACTTTGTGACGGGCTTTACGGCTAAGATTCCCGGCACCGAAGTCGGCGTCATCGAGCCCACGCCCACGTTCTCTTCGCTGTTCGGCGAGCCGTTTATGCCACTCGACCCCATGGTCTACGCTAAGATGCTTGGCGAGCGCATCGCCGACGGCCGCACGCGCGTCTACCTGGTCAACACCGGCTGGATCGGCGGCGGCTACGGCGTGGGTCATCGCATCGAGCTGGCCTACACGCGCTCGCTGGTCGCGCGCGCCCTCGACGGCACCATTGAGGACAGCGAGTTCGTGCACGACGACATCTTTAACGTCGACATTCCCACGACGTGCCACGGCGTGCCCGATGGCATCCTGGTGCCGCGCCAATACTGGCAGAGCACCGCGCGCTACGACGAGGCCGCGCACAACCTGGCGGTGATGTTCGAGGAGAACTTCGAGAAGAAGTACTCGCACCTGCCCGAGTCCGTCAAAGCCGCCGGCCCGCACGCCCAGGTGTCCGCCGAGGCCCGTCATCGCGGCCGCGGCCTGCTGGGACTCCGCCACTAGCTTCGCCGTGAGTCCATATCCACCACAAAGGGGACAGGCACCTTTATGGTGGTTTTGCTCGCGTGGATGACTCGGGTTACAATACGCCTGACATATCGTCCCCTTCTCCGGATGGGGACAGCGCAAGCGTTCTTGTGACGGCACCGTAGGACTTTGAAGGTGGCCGTTGTGAGGGCGCTTTTTGTTTAGGCGCCCTCACTCGGGCGCGCACAATGAAGGGAGAGCGTATGAAGAGCTTTATTGCCGAGGATTCATTCTGGGAGCTGTTTCCGCAGGCAGCGGTCGGTGTTGTGGCCGTGGAGGGCATGAAGCCCACGGCTCAGATTCCTCAAGAGGACGTGGATGCGATTGCGGCGTTGCTCGACCGCGCCAATATCGATGCGGAGCGTCATCTGACCAGCGATACTATCAGCGAGAACGCACCGGTCAAGGCATGGCGCGAGGCCTATCGTCTGTTCAAGACCAAGAAAGGCGCGCGCTGCTCGATCGAGAACTTGCTCAAACGCGTGCTCAAAGGCAAGCCGGTGGGCCACATTACGCCCGCGGTGGATATTTACAACACGGTGTCGCTGACCTACGCGCTGCCCGTGGGAGGCGAGGATTTGCATGCGATCGAGGGAGACCTTCGCTTGAAGGTGACCGACGGTGGCGATGCGTTCTTGCCGCTTGGCGAGGAAGCAGATGACCCGACGCTGCCCGGCGAGCTCGCCTACATCGATGATGCGGGTGCCGTGTGCCGCTGCTGGAATTGGCGCGACGGCGTTCGAACGGCCCTGTCCGACGATTCGGCCGATGCGTTCCTGGCGATTGAGTGTGTAGAGCCCGAGCGGATGGGGGATTGCCAGGCCGCGATCGATCGCTTAGCCGAGCTGCTCGAGCGGTATCTGGGAGCGACGGTTGTCGTTAAGACGCTTGTGACCCGTGACAATCCCTGTGTGGAGCTGTAGCGGCGCCTAGAACCTATTGATGCCCCAAACCACCACAAAGGTGCCTGTCCCCTTTGTGGTGGTTTTTATGTTGATGGGTTAACAAATGGGGTATTTGGGTACGGGTGTCGCCTTATGCGACTAAGATGTTTACCCGTTAGCATTATGCAAGCGAAAGGCGGTCGTCTCCCATGCAGCAGAGCGACGAGACACGTTTCGAGGACTTTGTCGGACTGATCAGCGGACTCTACAAGGAGATCCAGCGCATTAAGACGTCTGAGGGCGCAAGGCTGGGCCTTAAGGGCTCCGACGTTATGTGCCTGTACTATCTTGAGCGCAGCAAGGACGGCCTGACTGGCGCCGACCTGGCTCGCATGGCAGGCGTGACCCGCGCCGCCGTCTCGCGTACGCTCGCGCATCTGGAGGAGGGTGGCTACGTCGAGGTCGATGATTCGGGCGATGCCGCCGTTAAGTATCGTGCTCCGGTGCGCCTGACCGCTCTGGGCGGCGAGAGCATGAGCGAGGCGGACCGCATCATTCGCGAGGTGCTCGATACCACCGGTAAGGCTATGGGTGTGGAGCAGCGCGAGCAGATGTATGCGTCGCTGCGCACGATTCTTAACACCCTGCGCGAGATCTAAGGCCGCCAAGGCATTTGCTTCCAATTAACAACTGCATAGTCCCGTTTGAGTGCGTATGCCGTGCCGGGGCATTGCTGTCAAAATTCCCCGCGAGAGGTCCGCGAAAGAAAGGATTCGCTATGTCCATTCGTATTATTACCGATTCC
>CABUGR010000259.1 GCA_902491135.1 uncultured Collinsella sp.
TTGCCCATGTTGTTCACTCCCTCCTGAATCCCATGCCGGAGAGACCCTGTCGACATTGACCCAAGCCGCCCGTGGCCTGGCATCGACGAATCGAATGCATGCGGCGAAACATGCACTCGGTAGAGTTTCTCCAACGATATACAGGTTAAATATACGCAGTTGCAGGGGGCAAACTTGAGCATAGGCCCTGCAATACGGGTGTATTGCAGGGGTTTTGGCAGGTTGGAATTATTCTCTAGAAGCTATAAAGGTGAGTGTATTACATGCGTACACCTCAGAGATTTTTATGCGCTCTCATTTTGGATGTACTACGCTTGTATTCGTGTTTATGCTTATCTACTTGAGTGAAATAAAGTAATCGTTATAAGATGCTGATGTATCGGCACATGCCGCATTTGACCGACTATATTGCACGCTCATTAAGGGGGCCAGTGATGTCATCGACTCAAAAAAGAGCCATCCTGCAGGTGCGCATTCGCGAGGAAGACAAGCAGCATGCCGAGCATCTCTACGATGCCATGGGCACATCGCTCGCCGAGGCTGTCCGCTTATTTGTCGCGCAAAGCATTTTGATGCGCAAGCTCCCCTTTCAGCCGGTCGCCGTGCGCTCAAAGGACGGCACCGCCGCCTATGGATCGCTCAAAGCATATGGTGACCCCAATCGCCGCGCCGAGGAGCGCAATGCCTGGATTGAATACCTAGCCACAGAAAGCGATGAGTCGGTTTTGGGTCCCGAGGAAGTAGATATCCATGAGTAGCACCATCATCGACGAGACCGTCATCCTGCGCTACCTGCTTAACGACGACGAGGTCCTGTCACCGCGCGCCGCCAAGGTCATCGCCACGCGCACCGCTCGTGTCTATCCCGAAATCATCACGCGCGTCGTGGTCACGCTGCGCGACGTCTATAAGGTTCCCCGCGTTGAGATTGCTGCGGCCATGAAGAAGCTGCTCGATGACGTCATGGTCGACGAGCCCACCGTTGTCGCCCTTGCTATCAAACTCTTTGGCAAGACCCATATGGACTTTACCGACTGCCTCCTCGCAGCCCGAACCGCCATCTACAACGATGATGTCGTGAGCTTTGGCAAGCCCATCATCCAAGGCATGATCGGCTACCGCCGCCAGCGCCAAACCGCCGCCGACGCCCGCAGCCGAAGCACCGACGCCCGCGGACACGGCACCGACTCCACCATCGACAAGCTCCGCCACCGCCCCCGCAGCTAACCCCATCCCCATCTGAGTTGCGGTGAAATAGTTCCTGGATTTAGGCTTATTCGAGCTTCAGGAACTATTTCACCGCAACTTTCTGTAAGGGTGGTTTTTAGTGCCGCCGAGGGGCACTAATCAACCGTTTGCCGATATGTTTGGCTCCGACTCATGACTCTGACCTGCCCCGTCAAGCTTTTGGTCAGTTCATGGCAAGGTCTGGCGGGCCAAATATGGGATAGCGTAGTGTCATTCACTCCCCCTCGAGACCATGGGGTCGAAAATGAGTCATGATAAACGCTGTTCCAAACCGCAATTAGAGCTGTTCTTCCGGTTATTCGAGGCCCATCATGGCGGGCACCTGTTTGTAGCTACCAAAAAATGGGATGAACGCTGTGCCTACGCGCTCATGCAAAAAGAGATGATTATTCGACTCTACAACCATGTCTACGCTGATCCCACGTATTGGAATGATCTCGGCGTCGAAGATCGCATCTTTCAATTGGCATCCGCTATTGCGGTCGTTGAACCGGATGCCGTGTTTTGTGGAGCAACGGCGGCACTGCTCTATGGCATCGGTTCTGCATATTCGCTTCTCGACAAGGTGCAAGTGCTGCTGCCGCGTTCCACCAGACGCGATATGTACGAATTCGTTGAATACCGACGCTGGCGGCCGGGCGACGTATGGCAGCTCGGCCCGTTTACGTTAACGGATCCATATCGCACGGTGGTCGACATCGCCCGAACGAGCGCTTTTCGATATGCACTAGGCTATGTCGACGGGTTGGCTCGTGAGTACGGTGTCGAGCGTGAAGAATTGCGTGCATATGCACAAGCGAACTGCCGCGGACTGCATGGCATCGCGCGCGCATTTGACGTTTTTGAACATATGGATGGCAGATCGGATAACGGTGGAGAATCCGAGGCACGGGCGGCAATGATTCTGGCGGGAGTTGCCACACCCGAACTACAGGTTGAAATCACTCGACCGGGAAACGCCGGCTATTATTTGGCAGATTACGGCTGGCAGATGCCAAACGGCTCTTGGATGCTGGCTGAGCTGCATGGACTAGGCAAGTTTGAGGACGAGTCCCAAAATGATCCGGGACATACTGCGGCAAAAACCTATCGAGCTGCCCTCATGCGCGACGCGAACCTGCGTGCCATGGGCCACAACGTCATTCATTTCAAGCTCTCAGACACCTACGATGTCAAAGCGTTCGGCTCCATGATGCGCGGCTACGGTATACCAACCACAAAACCCTACGCAGACTCCTGACCGGCTGCCCTCATCTTCTCGACAACAGAACCCATCATCGACCCAGCCCGCTCGGCCTCAATAAGTTGCGGTGAAATAGTTCCTGGATAACAGCTTTTGCGGCTAATCCAGGAACTATTTCACCGCA
>CABUGR010000260.1 GCA_902491135.1 uncultured Collinsella sp.
TCCCGGTGCCGCAGACCGTCTCGCGCGACGCGCTTGCCGGCATGGGCGGAGCCGCCGCGACCGGTGCCGCCGTGGGCCTAGGTGCCGCAGCCGGCATCGCCTCCAACATGGCGAGCACTCGCGCCCCGCAGCGCCCGCTCGCCCAGCTCGTCGACGTCGTGAGCGGCGAGAGCCATAGCATCACCTCCGCACAGGTGACCATCGGTCGCGAGCGCTCGGTTTCCGACATTGCCCTGCGCGACCCCAACGTGTCGCGCCGCCACGCCCAGCTCACCTTTACGGGCTCGGATTGGTCGATCGAGGACCTCAATTCCACCAACGGCACGCTCGTCAACAACCGCCGCATTACGCGCTGCCCGCTGCGCAACGGCGATCTGCTGACGTTTGGCCTGAGCACCTTTGAATTTAGGGGATAGTCGCTTATGAACATCGATATCGTCCTTTTTGCAGGCCGCATCGTCCTGGTCGCCCTGCTCTATATCTTCCTGTTCGCCGTCATGAAGACCGGCGTGGGACTTGTGCGCGGGCAGCGCCGCGACTCGGCTATCTGGACGATTGATGTGGACAAGGGTCCGCGCGGCATCCGCGGCATCCACGTAGACATGCTCGGCCCCGTCATCGTCGGCCGCTCGCCGTCTTCGGACATCTGCATCAACGAGCCGTTTGTCTCGGCCTCGCATGCGCGCTTTTCGCTGCAGGGCCCGGCGCTCATCATCGAGGACCTCAACTCGCTTAACGGCACGCTCGTCAACGGCCGCCAGCTCGTGGAGCCCGCGACGCTGCGTGAGGGCGACGAAGTCCAGATTGGCGACGTGGTCATGAAGGTGAACCGTCGATGATCGACGAGGAGAACAAGTCCGCAACCATGACCGAGGCACCGGCTGCCGCCGTAGCTGCACCGGCCCACGCCGCTCCGGCGGACTCCACACCCGTGGAGGCCGAGGACACCGTGTTCTCCCTGCCTCTTTCGCATGTAACGCATGATATTTCGGATCTCGCCGATAACGAGGGCGAAGAGGATGCCGCAGCAGCGCCCATCGGCGCACATGCTGCGGAACAGTCCACAGCGCCCGAAGCAACCCCGGCGCCGGCTCACTTTGCAGAGCCCGTCGCCGCGGCAATCAACGAGAGCGCTGCGGTGTTTGCAGCACCCGAGCCCGCCGCGCCGGCGTTTCCCATAGCCCCGGCATCCGAGGTTGCGCCCGCGTCTACACCGGCGCCCGAGCCTATAGACGTCAGCCCGCAAGACGACGAGTCGACCGCCCGCGTGTCCGAGGAGCCCGACTCCCCGGACACCGGTGATTCCGAATCAAACGCCGTGACCGACACCGTCTCTCCCGGTGACACCGCCGAAATCGACGTTGCCGCCGTTGAGGCCAAGCTCAAAGACCCCGGCTCGACCATGAGCTTTGAGCCCCTGACCGAGGAGCGCATCGAGACCGACTCGACCTATGATGCCGGCACCACCACGCAACTTATGTGGGGCGCCCGCTCCGACGTTGGCTGCGTGCGCCCGCACAATGAGGATTCCTACCTGGTGCAGTCGCCGCTCTTTTGCGTATGCGACGGCATGGGTGGTCACGCTGCCGGCGAGGTAGCCTCTTCCATCGCCGTCGAGACTATTGCCAAGACGGCCCCACAGTCCGCCGACGCAGCACGCCTGGCCGCAGCCGTCGAGGCAGCCAACGCCGCCGTAATCGAGGCGGCCCTGAACGGCCTGGGCAAGCCCGGCATGGGCTGCACAGCCACCTGCGCCTACATCGAAAACGACACGCTCGCCATCGCCCACGTGGGCGACTCTCGCGCCTATCTGCTCCACGAGGGCACGCTCATCCGCGTGACCCGCGACCACTCCTACGTGGAGGAGCTCGTGGACGCCGGCGAGATCACGGCAGACGAGGCTCGCGTCCACCCCAACCGTTCGGTCATCACCCGCGCACTGGGCTCGGACCCCGCCATGTATGCCGACCACTTCACTCTGCATATCGAGGAAGGCGACCGTCTGATCCTGTGCTCCGACGGCCTCTCGAGCATGATTCCCGATAGCGATATCGAGAACATCGCCACGCAGTCCTCAACCGCGCAAATCTGCGTCGACAACCTAGTGGACGCGGCGCTTGCCGCCGGCGGCCACGACAACGTGACCGTAGTAGTCGTTGACCTGGTTGACGATGGCGTCATGCGCGAGGCGCAACGCGTGCGTCGCCGCAACGTTACTATCGCCGCCATCCTGGCCCTCGTCTTTCTGCTGGCAGCTGGCATCTGGGCCTACACGGGTGTCACCGGCTCGTACTACCTGGGTACCTACCAGGGCAATGTCGCCGTCTGGCGCGGCCTGCCCGGCAAGCCACTCGGACTCAAGTTCCACTGGCTCGAAAGCGAAACCAGCATCAAGCTATCCGACCTGCCCGAAGACACGCAAAACCGCCTCAAGGCGGGTATTCCGCAAACAAGTGTCGACGATGCGCAGGACACGATATCCAAGTACCGCCACCAGATCGACGAGGAGCAGACCCGCCAGGTGATCGACGCGCAAACGATTCGCGACAACACCAATCAGGGATCGACCTCCGAATCAGATTCCGAGAAAACCGC
>CABUGR010000261.1 GCA_902491135.1 uncultured Collinsella sp.
TGCATCAACTACAGGCAGCGCGCCTTGTTCTGTTTGCAGGGGAAGCTGCGTCCCGGTATTTCAGCTCAGAACGGGGCACGGTTTCCCCAGGACCTCCTTGCGGAAACTGCACCCCGTTTTGAACGTCGATTCTGGGACACCGTTTCCGCAATGGGCCTCCTGCGGAAACGGTATCCCACTCCGGGCGCCCATTCCAGGACACAGCTTCCCAACGGCCCCTGTTTCGGAAACCACATCCCATTTTGAACCTTCAGACTGGGACGCGCTTTCCGGCAGGGGTCCAAAGCGGAAACTGCATCCCACTCTGAGTGTCCATTCTGGGATGTGGCTTCCCGATGGGGGCCGATGCGGAAACCGCATCCCGTTCCGAGCCTTCAAAGCGGGACACGGCTTCCCCGAGAGAGTATCAACTACTTACCGTCGTCGTCCTGGGCTTCATCGCGCGCGTAGAGCTCCAGCATGCGGCGGCGATATTCGTGCACGGCGAGCTTGGCGCGCTCCAGGCGGCGGCGCTCACGCGGAGTCAGCTCGGACGGGTCAACCTCATCACCATAGGTCTTATCGGCAAGAAGATGCGCCGCGTCCACGATGCGGGCATCGATGTGGCCGCTCGCCGCCTCGGCGGAAAGACGCTCGGCAATCGTATCGAGCGTAGGCAGGCCCTCGAATACGCGACCATGTCCATGCGAGGTCAGCAACTCGTGCTCGCGTGCGAGCAGGCTCGCCAAATCGTGGTGGGCGCGCAGGATGTCGAGCGCATCGGATGGATGCTCGGCAACCTCTGCCACGGCGGCGACCGGCGCAGCATCCACCACGCGGTAGAAGAGCTGCGCGAGCAGCGGCATCAAGAACACCGTGATGGCGCCGGCGGCAACCATAACCGACGCGATGTTGCGACAGAGCGCCCGCGTTGACGGCAACGCTCGTAACGGCAACGATGATCGGTAGCGCCGTGGTGCAGTACAGGGCCACGGTAATGCGACCATACGCCGACACATCGCGCGTCGCAGGACAAATGCTCATAGAGATGAGAATCGGCACGGCGCGAATGATCAGCAACGCCACGATAAAGCCCGCGAGCAAGCCCGGGCGCGACGCCACGGCCGTCAGGTCGATCTTTGCGCCCGATACGGTAAAGAACACCGGAATCAAAAAGCCGTAGGCCAGGCCATCGAGCTTGGTCTCGAGCGTATGGTTACCCTCGGGAATGATATAGCGCAGGACAAAGCCGGCGGCAAAAGAACCCAGCACGATATCGAGGTCAAAGACGGCCGAGAATGCCACGAGCGTGACCAGGATGAGCACCGTCAGGCGCACGAAGGTCTGCGACGTGGTATCGGCGCGTTCCTCGACAAACGCAAAGAAACGGCTGCCGACGCGCTTGGAGCGGCTTGGGACCACGGCCAGCAACACGCAGACCACCGCAAACAACCCAAGGATTACAAGCGTTTGGATGCCGGTGCGGGCAGACAGCAGCACCGACATGGCGAGCACAGGGCCGAGCTCACCCCAGGTGCCATACGCGAGAATCGAGTCGCCCACACGCGTACCGGTGAGCGAGCGCTCGCGCATGATGGGCACGAGCGTACCGAGCGCCGTGGAAGTAAGGGCAAGCGTCACGGCGATACCGTCGAAATGACTGACCGAGAACCACGGGGTAAAGCGCACGGCAAGCCAGGCGATACCAAACGTGACGACCCACGTCGCCAAGCCGTAGCGTCCCTCGACGCCCGTGATGCTCTTGGGGTCGATCTCAAAGCCGGCAAGCAGGAACAAAAAGGCCAGGCCGAGCTCGGACACGAGCGAGACCTCGGCATCTACATGGATAATGTCGAGCATATGGGGTCCCAGCATCGCGCCGAACACGAGCAAAAAGACCGTCTCGGGAACGGGTTTCCCGGGAATCGCCGAGGCGATGAAGGGGCTTGCAAAGGCCACGAGCGCGATGATGGCGAGTGAAACGAATGCCATGTGATGCCTTTCTCTTGTTTGCGCTTCACTGTAGCACCCTCGCCGTCCTCAACGCGCCGCGAGCTGTCGTATCATAGTGAGGTTTACAAACATGTGGCTCAAGGCGACTGCAGGGCAGACCCCGCAAACCGACCGCTGCCGCATACCGTACCGTACGCCCAACCGATCAGGAAGGCAGGAACCAATGGTCTCTCGTATCTACGTGGAGAAGAAACCCGGGTTCGACGTCGAGGCTCAGCAGCTCAAGGGCGAGCTGACCGAAATTCTCGGCATCAAGGGCATCGAGGCCCTGAGGATCATCAACCGCTACGACGTTGAGGGCATCGACGAGGAGCTTTTCCGCTCCTGCGTGCCGACCGTCTTTAGCGAGCCCCAGGTCGATGTGACCTACGACGAGCTCCCCGCAAGCGATGGCGCCGTCTTTGCCGTCGAATTCCTGCCTGGCCAGTTTGACCAGCGCGCTGACTCCGCTAGCGAGTGCGTGCAGCTCATCAGCCAGGGCGAGCGCCCCGCCGTGCGCTCCGCCAAGGTCTATATGATCTCGGGCGCTCTGGACGAGGCCGCCATCGATGCCATCAAGCACTACGTGGTGAACCCCGTCGAGGCGCGCATCGCCTCGCT
>CABUGR010000262.1 GCA_902491135.1 uncultured Collinsella sp.
TGACGCTCGCCCGCAATCATAATGAGCTCTGGCACGAAGACGGTGAAGTCCTGTTTCGAGCCTTCGGCATCTCGGGCGTCGCTGTCTTCAACCTCTCCCGTCGTATCCAGCGCGGTGATACGATCCTGCTCGACGTTTTCCCCGACCTCTCCAAAGACGAGCTGCTCGATATGCTCAACCGGCGCGTTAAGCTGCTCGGCGGCTTTTCGCCCCGCGATCCCCGTTGGCTCGACGGCATGCTCGCCCCGCAACTCTCCCGCGTCGTCTGCACAGCGTTCGAGCAGTGCCATCCAGGCTCCAACGATGTCATCCACCTGGTCTCGATCCTCAAGCATTTTAAGTTGCTCGTCGAAGGAACCGCCGAGGAGCGCTCGGCGCAGGTCACGCGTGGTGGCGTATCTGTCGAGAGCATCTCAACACCCAGTCTACGCGCGCGCAGCGTTGTCGACACCCCGCTTTACGTCTGCGGCGAAGCGCTCGACATCGACGCCGATTGCGGAGGCTTTAACCTTGCGTGGGCATGGCTCTCGGGCATTCGCGCTGCAAGCAGCCTGTAGCCGCGCAGTCTATAATCAAAAACGCATTCGGGCCGTCTGGGATACCGGACGGCCTCTTTCTTGCCTCTAAGGAGACCTCGATGATTGAAATCACCCAAGTCAACGCGTCGCTCGATGAAGCCGGCGATGAAAATGCCTGCCTCATTGTTGGCAAGCGAGTCGCCAAGCGCGTCCTACGTTGCAAAGACTCCGAGATCAAGTCCATCGAGCTCCACCGCAAGTCAATCGACGCTCGCAAAAAACGAGACGTCCATTTTATCCTGAGCTTTCGTGTTGAGCTGACCAGTCCCCACCTCGAGCGAGAAGCGGTCGACAGCGTTTCCGAGCGTGACCGCTCGCGCGTACGCGCGATAAAAGACGATGGGTCTTCATTCCCCACCCCCGTCTCCGACGCACCTCAAGAACGCCCTGTCGTTGTCGGCGCCGGATGCGCTGGCCTTTTCGCCGCGCTAACGCTCGCCAAAGCAGGTCTTAAGCCCTTGCTCATCGAGCGCGGCGACCCGGCATTTCGCCGCTCGCATGCGATCGACCTCTTTCTAAAGGAGCGCATCCTCGACCCCGAGAGTAATATCCAGTTTGGTCTGGGCGGCGCGGGGACCTTCTCGGACGGCAAGCTCAATACGGGAACAAAAAATCCCGCCCATCGCCTTATCCTCGAAACCTTCGTCGAGGCGGGTGCGCCCCGCGATATTCTGTGGGATGCCAAGCCGCACATTGGCTCCGACATCCTTCCCACGGTTGTCACCGCTATATCCCAGCGCATCGAGCAGCTCGGAGGTATCGTCCGTTATCGAACAAAGCTCGTCGACATTCACATCGACGCGTCTGGCGCCATCACCGGTATTGATGTCCAATCGTCCCAAGACGCCACTTACGAGCCAATCGAGACAAAGCACCTCATCCTCGCCTGCGGGCATTCTGCTCGCGATATTTTTGAGCTCCTTAAGGACCACAACGTGGCCCTCGCACAAAAGACCTTTGCCATGGGCGTTCGCATCGAGCATCCGCAGCGCGACATCGACCGAGCCCAATATGGAGCCTTGGCGGGACATCCTGCCCTCGGAGCAGCCCCCTACAAGCTCGTCGCCCACCTTCCCAACGGCCGCAGCGTGTTCTCGTTTTGCATGTGCCCCGGCGGGCAGGTTGTCGCCGCCTCTTCCGAGCAGGGCCACCTGTGCGTCAACGGCGCCAGCCTCAATGCCCGCGACGGACGCAACGCAAACGCCGCCCTGCTCGTTAACGTCACGCCTGAGGACCTTCCCAGCGATGACCCGCTCGCCGGCATCGAGCTCCAACGTGCCTGCGAGGCGGCCGCCTATCGCCTGGGCGGTTCCAACTGGAACGCACCGGCACAACTCGTCGGAGATTTCCTCGCAGAACGCGCCAGCAAGGCGCCCGGAAAGGTAAAGCCCACCTATCCGCTCGGTGTGACCTGGACGGCAATTGACGAAGCCCTGCCGCAGCATATCGTCGAGTCGCTCCGCCTGGGACTTCCCCTACTCGGAAAAAAGCTACGAGGTTACGACCGTCCCGATGCCGTTCTTACCGGCGTGGAGACTCGTTCGAGCTCACCGGTCACTGTCACCCGAGACCGAACGTGCCATGCCGTGTCGACCCCGGGCCTCTACCCTTGTGGTGAGGGAGCTGGATATGCCGGCGGCATCATGAGCGCGGCCACCGACGGCATTCGTTGTGCCGAAGCCCTGATCGCAGACCTCTAACGCACGAATTCCAGCGCGCAAAAGACATAGGCCCCGAGCTCCACAGGGAACTCGGGGCCTGTTCGCTATTTCTTAAACCGTGCACCCTGGCGTTTTCTGCCCGATGCGAACGTGGAACCCTTGCGGGCCTGCAAACGCAAGCGCTCGATCGTCTCGTCCTCAGACGCACCCTCGAGCATCGCCCGAATCTGAACGACGGCATCGCGCAGGCGCGCCGCCTCCTCAAAGTCCATGGCGGCAGAAGCGTTACGCATATCCTCTTCCATGGTTTCGACGATCCGCACAAGCTCGTCATGCGGCAGTTC
>CABUGR010000263.1 GCA_902491135.1 uncultured Collinsella sp.
CATCGCACGCCACCGGAGCCGTGCTGCCCTCGACGGCACGCAGGATGTCGCCGGCACGCACCTCGGCCGGGTCCTTGGCCATCATGTAGCCGCCGCCCTTGCCGCGCACGCTCTTAAGCAGGCCCGCCTTCATAAGCGGACGAACCAGCTGCTCCAGATACTTTTGCGAGATATGCTCGCGGTCGGCAACCTCGCGCAAGGCAATCTTGCCCTCGGCGTCGCCCAGCGCCGCGATATAGATCATTAACCGGAGGGCATAGCGGCCCTTGGAAGAAATGAGCATACCTACCCTCCCATCGCATCTGGGACAACATAACCAGGTTTGTTTGTCCCAAATTTAAAGTAAGTGGGACAAACACAACAGGTTATTTTGTCCCAGAATTTGAAAAGTCGAGTGGATTAGTCGGGTTTTCCCTTGACTAACGCCGAACCCATAGTAACTTTATTCCGAGAAGATTCCTAGGGTTTAGTACACCTATGAGTACACCATATACAGAGAGGGACAGCATGAGCGCAAATCCGCTGCTTTCCATCGAAGGTCTGACCGCCTCCGTGGACGAGAAGACCATCCTCCACAACGTCAACCTCAACGTCGCCGCCGGCGAGACCCACGTGCTGATGGGTCCCAACGGCGCCGGCAAGTCCACCCTCGGCCACCTGGTCATGGGCGCCCCCGTTTACACGGTCAACGACGGCCGCATCGTCTTTGACGGCCAGGACATCACCGAGCTCACCACCGACAAGCGCTCGCGCGCCGGCCTGTTCCTGAGCTTCCAGGCCCCGGTCGAGATTCCGGGCGTGCCGCTGTCGAGCTTTTTGCGCGCCAGCATCGCCGGCCGCCCCGGCCTGGAGATGAAGGGCAAGGAGTTCCGCCGTCGCGTCAAGGAACTCGCGGCCGAGCTCAACATGGATACCGCCTACCTCAACCGTGAGCTGGGCGTGGGCTTCTCGGGCGGCGAGAAGAAGAAGGTCGAGATGCTCCAGCTTTTGCTGCTGCAGCCCAAGCTCGCCATCCTGGACGAGACTGACTCCGGCCTGGACGTCGACGCCCTTTCCACCGTCAGTCATGGCATGGACGCCTACCGCAAGAGCTGCGACGGCTCCATGCTCATCATCACGCACAACACGCGCATCCTGGAGCACCTGGATGTCGACCGCGTCCACGTTATGGTCAAGGGCCACATCGTGCGCGAGGACGACGCCTCGCTGATCCCCTGGATCGACAAGAACGGCTTTGAGACCTTCGAGCGCGAGGCCGCCAAGCAGCGCGCCCAGGCCGAGGCCGCCGCTGCCGAGCAGCAGGCGTAAAGGGGCGACGCAATGACCAAGAACCGCACCGAGGTCGCGGACATCGACCGCAGCCTCTACGACTTCACCTTTGGCGAGGAGGGATTTGAGCGCCTCGACGCCGGCATCACGCCCGACATCGTGCGCGAGATCAGCGCCAAGAAGGACGAGCCACAGTGGATGCTCGACCTGCGCTTAAAGTCCCTCGAGATCTTTAATCGTTTTCCCGACCCGACGTGGGGCCCCTCCATCGAGGGCCTGGACATGGATAACATCGTCACCTATGTCAAGCCCAACACCGACCAAAAGCACGACTGGGAGTCGGTGCCCGACGACATCAAGAACACCTTTGAGCGCCTGGGCATCCCCGAGGCCGAGCGCAGCTACCTGGCAGGCGTCGGCGCGCAGTACGACTCCGAGCTGGTCTACCACAACATGCAGGACACGGCGTCCAAGATGGGCATCGTCTACTCCGGTATTGAGGAAGCCCTGCATGACCCGCAGTGGGAGCCGCTCATCCACGAGAAGTTTATGACGCTCATCCCGCCCACCGACCACAAGTTTGCGGCCCTGCACGGCGCCGTGTGGTCGGGCGGCTCGTTTGTCTACGTTCCCAAGGGCACCAAGTTGGACTTCCCGCTGCAGAGCTACTTCCGCCTCAACGCCAAGGGCGCGGGCCAGTTTGAGCACACGCTCATCATCGTCGAGGACGATGCCGACCTGCACTTTATCGAGGGTTGCTCCGCGCCCAAGTACAACGTGGCAAACCTCCACGCCGGCGCCGTCGAGCTCTTTGTGGGCAAGCGTGCGCACCTGCGCTACTCGACCATCGAGAACTGGTCCAAGAACATGTACAACCTCAACACCAAGCGTGCGCGCGTGGACGAGGACGGCGACATCGAGTGGATCAGCGGCTCCTTCGGCAGCCACGTGGGCTACCTCTACCCCATGAGCGTGCTCAACGGCCGCCGCGCCCGCTCGAGCTTTACCGGCATTACCTTTGCCGGCGCCGGTCAGAACCTCGACACCGGCTGCAAGGTCGTGCTCAACGCACCCGAGACCTCGGCAACCGTCGAGACCAAGGGCATCTCCAAGAGCGGCGGCATCCAGACCTTCCGCAGCTCCATCGTGGCCACGCCCAAGGCCGAAGGCTCCAAGGCAACCGTGAGCTGCCAGTCGCTGATGCTCGATGACCAGAGCCGCTCCGACACCATCCCCGCCATGGACATCCGCGCCAAGAACGTCGACATCGGCCACGAAGCCACCATCGGCCGCATCGGCGACGACAAGG
>CABUGR010000264.1 GCA_902491135.1 uncultured Collinsella sp.
GACTGTAGAGCAGGAAACTTAACCCCCACACCCCTCACGCGGCGGGCAAACTCGCCTTGTGCTCTATCACGCTAAAGTGTATGATTCTGGACGTTACACGAATCACTTTACTTAACTAAAGTGCCATCAAGGGGGGATACCATGAATACCGATATGTCTCGTCGTCAGTTTGTTGGTCTAGCCGGCTCGTTTGCCACGGTGCTCGGCCTTGGTCTTGTCGGCTGCGGCGGTGGTGCCGGCAAGGGCTCCGCTGCCGGATCTACCGCGGCCAAGGATGTGAAGGGCGCTGCGGAGTCCAAGAAGCTCGTGGTGGGCTTTGATAAGTCCTATCCTCCGTACGGCTTTGTGGGTGACGACGGCGAGTACACCGGCTTTGATCTCGATCTGGCCAAGGCTGTTGCCGATAAGCAGGGCTGGGAGGTCAAATACGAGGCCATCGACTGGGACGCTAAGGACACGCTGCTCAACTCGGGCGCCATCAACTGCATCTGGAACGGCTTTACCATGGAGGGTCGCGAGGACGACTACACGTTCTCCGAGCCGTACATGCTCAACGAGCAGGTGCTGGTGGTCAAGAAGGATGTGGGCATCAAGAGCTGGGACGATCTTGCCGGCAAGACCGTGATCACCCAGACCGATTCCGCTGCGCAGGATGTGCTCGAGGGCGACCAGAAGGATCTGGCAGCGACATTCGCCACGCTCGATACCATCGGCGAGTACAACACGGCCTTTATGCAGCTCGAGAGCGGCGCGGTCGATGCCGTGGCTTGTGACCTTTCGATTGCTCAGTATCAGCTTGCCGCCAAGCCCGATGCCTATACGCAGCTTGATGAGCCGCTGTCCAGCGAGCACTACGCCGTCGGGTTTAAGAAGGGCGATACCAAGTCGGCCGATGCCGTGACCGAGTCGCTTAAGGCGCTCTACGAGGACGGCACGGTCAAGGACCTGTGCGACAAGTACGCGAGCTACGGCCTGTCCTTCGACAACTGGGTTCTCAAATAGCCACAGCACCCAACCTTGCGGCTCCAACCCTCCTCGCGTACCAAAGTACGCTTCGTCGGGCTTGTCGCTCGCAATCTTGGGCACTGTGCCTATTTGAGAATAAGATCAGCCGTTCTGTTGCTGCGAAGGAGAAGGTAGGTTGTCTATTCAGGTCATGATGCAGATGCTTGGCCAGGGATTCTTGGTCAGCTTGCAGCTGTTTGTGCTGACGCTGCTCGGGTCGATCCCCCTGGGAATCCCCGTGGCGTTTATGCGCATGAGTAAAATCGCGCCGCTGCGTTGGATTGCGCGCATCTACATTTCGGTCATGCGCGGTACGCCGCTCATGCTGCAGATGTTTGCCATCTACTTTGCGCCGTATTACGTGTTTGGCATTTCGCTCACGCCCGATTCCAAGTGGACGGCGTGCGTTGTGGCGTTCATCATCAACTACGCCGGCTACTTTGCCGAGATCTATCGCTCGGGCTTGCAGTCGATTCCGCGCGGTCAATACGAGGCAGCCGAGGTGCTGGGCTATTCGCGCACGCAGACGTTTCTGTATATCGTGATGCCACAGGTCGCCAAGCGTATTCTGCCGGCGATGGGCAACGAGATCATCACGCTGGTCAAGGACACGTCGCTGGCGTTTGCCATTGGCGTGGGTGAGATGTTCTCGACGGCCAAGGCGCTGGTCGCCTCGCAGGTGAGCATGGTACCGTTTGCGATCGCGGCACTGATTTACTGGGTCTTTAACTTTGTAGTCGAGATGCTGTTAGGCGCTGCCGAGAAACGACTTGACTATTACCATGACTAGCCTGTCCCGTTGTGCTTTTCAAACACGTGGAGGTTCCTGTGTCCGGAACGGTTATGAATATATCGAACGCGCGTAAGGCGTTTGGCGGCAATGAGGTACTCAAGGATATCTCGCTCGAGGTAAAGCGCGGCGAGGTCGTGGCGATTATCGGGCCTTCGGGTGGCGGTAAGCCCACGCTGTTGCGTTGCGCCACGCTGCTCGAGACGCTCGACGGTGGCTCGCTTTCGTTTGGCGACCTTGCCGTTGCGACGGACGCGGGGTCGGGTGCGATATATGCGAAGGGAAATGTTCCCAAGCAAGCGCGTTCGCGATTTGGCCTGGTGTTTCAGAACTACAATCTGTTTCCGCACTATACGGTGATGAAAAACATCACCGACGCTCCGGTTCGCGTACTCAAGCGTCCGCGCGAGCAGGCCGAAGCGCGTGCGCGTGAGTTGATCGCGCAGATGGGGCTTACGGGCAACGAGAACAAGGTGCCATGTGAGCTTTCGGGCGGTCAGCAACAGCGTGTGAGTATCGCCCGCGCCTTGGCGCTCGACCCGGAGATCTTGTTCTTTGACGAGCCGACCTCGGCGCTCGATCCAGAGCTGACGGCCGAGGTGCTGCGCGTCATCAAGGATCTGGCCGCGCAGAATATGACGATGGTGATCGTGACGCACGCGATGCAGTTTGCCCGCGACGTTGCCGATCGCGTGGTCTTTATGGATGGCGGCCGCATTGTAGAGGAGGGTCCGGCCGAGCAGGTTATCGATCATCCGCGTGAGCAACGTACCCGTG
>CABUGR010000265.1 GCA_902491135.1 uncultured Collinsella sp.
AGGCACAGGCTTCACCGGAGCTTCCTCCGGTTCCGGCGAACCAAACAGCGAAAGTTGCTCGGCCATGGCCCCAGCACCTCCTATCCCATACGTCTACAGAAACAAGAGCCCCGCTCTGAGTGAACGGGGCTCGGATACAAACGTTTACGCAGCTGCTACAGCGCCATCGTGCGGGCGCGGTCGATGCGCGCCAGGCAGTCGTCGCGGCCGACGAGCGCCATGGTCTCGCCCAGCGGGGGGCTCACCATGTTGCCGCAGACAGCGACGCGCACGGCCTGAAACACCACGCGCTTCTTGAGGTCCATCTGCTCGGGCAGCGGCTCAAGCGCAGCGTCGATGTTGGCGGCCGTCCAGTCGTCCACGCCCTCGAGCGCGGCTTTGGCGGCATCCAGAATGGTGCCCATGCCTTCCTTGGCCAGGCCCTTGTTGACAGACTTCTCGTCATACTCGAGCGTCTCGGCCGTAGCAAAGATGGGAGCGGCGACGGTCACGGCGTCGGCCGGCATCTTGGTGCGCGGCTTGACGATGGCGGCAAGCGCGTCGATCCAGTCCTCGCCGTACTCGACGTTACCCTCGATGAGACCCGCCTCGTGCAACTCGGGGACCATGATCTCGTCGGCAAACTGAGCATCGGACATGCCGTTGATGTACTCGGCATTGACCCAGTCGAGCTTTTTGGGGTCGAAGGTCGCCGGGTTCTTGGAGATGCGGTCGAGTGAGAACTTACTGGCCAGGACATCGCGCGGGATGATCGTGGTCTCGCCGTCGAGTGACCAGCCGAGCAGCGCCAGGTAGTTGACGAACGCGTCGGGCAGGTAGCCGGCGTCGCGGTACTCCTCCACCGAGGTGGCGCCGTGGCGCTTGGAGAGCTTCTTGCCGTCGGCACCCAAAATCATAGAGATGTGGGCGAACGTGGGCACGGGCGCGCCGAGGGCCTCGTAGACCATGACCTGACGCGGGGTGTTGGACAGGTGGTCGTCGCCGCGGATGACGTGGGTGATCTTCATCATGGCGTCGTCGACGACGGTCGCGAAGTTGTACGTGGGCGTGCCGTCAGAGCGGAAGATGACAAAGTCGTCGAGCTCCTTGGCGTCGAAGGTCACCTCGCCGTGAACGGCGTCGTGGATGACGACGTCGCCGCGGTCCTCGGGCACCTTGATGCGCAGGACGTAGGGCTCGCCGGCCTCGATGCGGCGGCATGCCTCCTCGGGATCAAGATCGCGGCAGCGGCGCTGATAGCCCTGGAAGGGGTCCTTGCGCTCCTGAGCGGCCTTACGATCGGCCTCGAGCTGCTCCTTGGTGCAGAAGCAGGGATAGGCCTTGCCCTCATCCCAGAGCTGCTGGGCGGCCTGCTTGTACAGGTCCAGACGCTCGGTCTGGGCATAGGGGCCAAAGTCGCCGCCTACCTCTGGGCCCTCGTCCCAGTCCAGACCCAGCCAACGCATGGCGCGCAGGATGATCTGCGTGTTCTCGTCGGTGGAACGGGTGGGGTCGGTGTCGTCGATGCGCAGGATGAACGTGCCGCCGTTTGCGCGGGCGAAAGCCCAGTTATAGATAGCGGTACGGGCGCCGCCGATGTGCAGCTTGCCCGTCGGTGAGGGTGCAAAGCGGACGCGAACGTCTGATGCCATGGAAATCTCCTCGATTGCAGGATGGATGTCTAACCGCATCAGTATAAAGCATCAACGCACGAAGGGCACCGACCTACTCATTGGGGACAGACTTAAATGACTACCCAATGAGCACCCGACTGGCCATTTAAGTCTGTCCCCAATGAGTAGGTGCGGAAAGGGTGTGAATGTTTGAATTACGCGCTATGATGTGCCCTTGCATAGAGAGCCCGGCGGAATGGTAACGGTCGCCGGGACACGTTTTTTGAAAGGACAATCATGTCAGAAGAACTTCGTTCCATCCCGCCCCAACACGGGTCCTTTGTTTTTACGTCATCCCGATAAGATCGCTGACCAGATCAGCGACGCCGTCCTCGACGCAATTCTCGCCAAAGAAATAGAGCTTCAGGAGCAGGGCTACATCGCCCCCAACGGCGTGCCTGCGAACGTGGAGAACGTCCGCTGCGCCTGCGAGACCCTCGTGACCACCGGCACCGTCATCGTCGCCGGCGAGATACGCACCCAGGCCTACGTCGACGTACAGGAGATTGCCCGCGGCGTTATCCGCCGCATTGGCTACAACCGTGCCAAGTTCGGTTTTGACTGCGACACCTGCGGCGTTATGAGCCTCATCCACGAGCAGTCGCCCGATATCGCCCAGGGCGTTGACGAGTCCTTCGAGACCCAGACCGGCGCTACCACCGACCCGATCGACCTGATCGGTGCCGGCGACCAGGGCATGATGTTCGGTTATGCCTCCAACGAGACCAAGACCCTCATGCCCATGCCACACTACCTGGCAAGCCGCCTGGCCGAGCGCCTGGCCGCCGTGCGTCACGACGGTACCCTCGCCTATCTGCGTCCCGACGGCAAGACCCAGGTCACCGTGCGCTATGAAGACGGCAAGCCCGTCGAGGTCACGACGATC
>CABUGR010000266.1 GCA_902491135.1 uncultured Collinsella sp.
CAACACCACGTCGTACTCGTGCGGTGCGCTCGCGGCAAACGCCTCAACGGCAGACTCGCCATCCTTAGCATGCGTCACGACGGCACCGGCACGGCTGAGCGTAAACTGCGCGATCTCGGCATTCAGATCGTTATCCTCTACGAGCAAAACGCGCAAGCCCTGGAGCGCATCGCCATCGCCCGCATCCGCGCGAACTGCCTGAGGAATCTCGGAGCGCTTGCATTTTTCGAACGGCAGGCGGATGGTAAACGTCGTCCCCTGCCCCAAGACGCTCGTAAAGCTCATGGTTCCGCCCATAAGCTCGACCAACTGTTTTGCGATAGGCGCGCCCAGGCCAGTTCCCGATGAAGCGCTTTCCACCTGTTGCTCCTCGCGGCAAAACGGCTCGTAGAGGGGCTGTTGGAACTCCTCGCTCATGCCAATACCGTTGTCGGCGATCGTGTATTCATAGACGGGAACGCCATCCGCTGGCTCCACCTCGCGGCACACCAGGCGAACATAGCCGCCCTGGCGGTTGTATTTGACGGCATTGCCGGCAATATTGAGCAACAAGCGCTTGAGGTGCGTCACGCTCACCCGCGCATAGGGATGATTAAGCGTCTGCTGGTCGCAGATAATTGTCACCAGACGCTCCTCGGCCTGGCGCTCCAGAATATCGCGCACTTCACAGTTGAGGGCCACCAAATTTATGGGCACGAGGTTCAGGTCGACCTGCCCGCTCTCCAGGCGACTCATATCGAGTGCCTCGTTGGCAAGGTCGAGCAGCAGTCCCGATGCCGTCCAGATTTTTGAGCGGCACTCAGTCTGCTTTTGCAGATCGTCCGCATTGGCATCGCCAACCTCGACCATGCCGCGAATGCCGTTGATGGGCGTGCGCAGATCGTGGCTCATGCGACGCAGAAACTCTGTCTTTGCCGAGTTGGCAGACGAGGCCTCACGCGCCGCCTTTGCCAGCTTGTCGCCATAGTCGCGCTCCTGCTGCAGCAAGTCCGTCAAACGTCGACGATCAGCGCGGCGACGCACCGTCACAACAACGGCTATAACACCGCCGTAGAGCACCAGCACGCCGGCGGCAACAGCCGCGGCGACCTCAAAGTAGCGCTGCGCCGAGGCATAGGTATACACATAGAATTTGTGCGCTTTTCCAAATGTGCCCAAATACCACTCGCCGTCGGCGTTAACCAATCTGACCTTACCAGCCAGGCATCGATCCTTAGTACCGTCGACAATGAAGACATCCGTCGCAGGCAGATTGAACACGCCCAATACGGTGGGTTCAACGGCATTGGTCGCAACGACCTTGCCGTCGCTTTCGATCACGATATTGCCGCTATCGATGGTTTCATAGCCTTCGAGCAAACTCTGCAGTTTGAGCGTATTGCTTGCAACCGCCTTCGCGCTCTGATGCCTTACCGCGATAACGATACCCTCGCCATCCCGCCGGGTCACGCAACCAATGTCTGCAACCGAATCATCCGAAAGCGTAATGCGGGCGGTATAGGACTTAAGCGGATGAGTTGCCACCTCCAGCACGGGCGCTTCCTTGAGATACGTAGCGAGCGACCCGTAGCCCACATCGCCCGTCGAGGACTCGGACACCAAATTGCCCGATGCATCCGTCACAATCAGCGCGCTCACGTTGAACTGGTCGGCGTATTGCTCCAGCATGGCGTTATCCACCGAACCGTCGCGCTCCATATCGCGAGCAGCCTCTCCGGCGATCTCCATAACGCGAATCAGGTTTTTGGTCGTATAGGCGCTGTTGAATGCATCGTAGGAAAGGCTCTGCGTCGCCACGTAATCGACAACGTCGGCAAAGCGCTGCTCGGCTTGGGCCGTCGTGTAACCGTAGCTCATCATGCCGGCAGCAACCGAGAGCACTATCCCCAGCAGAGCGACAAGGAGCCATGCCCCTGCCGAACGATTGCCCCGCTCCTGAGCGGCGTGGTCGGGCGCATCGATCATGACAGGCCCTCCACATTCAAAAATGGCGAAGGGTCATCAAAGTACTTTGACACCAGACGTTCCATGGTGCCATCGGCAAGCATTTCTTGGTAGGCATGAGTGAGCTTGACGTCGATGCCGCGCGTATCGTTGATATCGAAAGCGGTGCCCAAACCAACCTCTGGCAGCGGCTCATCCAAAATGCGATATGTCACACCATAGTCTTTTTCGTAGGTGAGGAACGAGGACTCATGCGCGGCGACAGCGTCGACCAGGCCCTCGACGAGCGCCGGGTTCAGATATGAACCGTCCGAAAAGCTGTAGAGCTCCTTGATCTGCGGAACGTTTTCATTTGTGCGATTGAGCAAAATGCCCTCGGGCTTGGTGGTGGACTGAACCGCCACGATCTTATCCTCAAGATCGGCAAGCGTGTAGATATCGCTCTGGGGATCGACCGCGACCACCTGGCGGCTCGCAAGGTACGGGCCGGCCCAACGATATTCGTTTTCGCGACCCGTCATACTAAAGCTGCCCATGACACAATCGAGTTCGCCGCTCGCCAGCCGCTCCTTCTTCTTTTCCCAGTCGATCA
>CABUGR010000267.1 GCA_902491135.1 uncultured Collinsella sp.
CCCCAACCTGAGTATGCCGGCCGAGCCGGTGCATAAGATCGGCATCATGGGCACCGATGGCACCGTGGGCGCGGGCGTCTACGGCCGCGAATGTAAGGCTGCGGGTGTTGAGGTCGTCTATCCCAGCGAGAAACGTCAGAACGATGTGATGTCGCTTATCTACGATGATGTGAAGGCCGGACGTGAGCCCGATATGGATAAGTTCGACCGCGTGATGTGGGAGTTCGTAGCGGCTGCGACCGCGTCATTCTGGCCTGCACCGAGCTCTCGGTGTTGCAAAAGTACCGAGAGATGCCCGAGATCACCCTCGACGCCATGGATGTCCTGGTGCGCGAATCCATCATCCGTAGCGGCGCTCCCTACCGCCTCTAGCTTCCGACCTGTCAAAAAGGGACAGGTTAATTTTGGTAGGTTTTATCTGGTGAAACAGTAAGGCCTCGGCTCGTTTGGTGCGAGCCGAGGCCTTTTGCGTTGGGCGGTTGCTGTCAGTGGTGAACTAGAACAGGAAGCCGATGGCGATGAGGGCGATGCTGACGATGAGCACGGCGATGTCTAGGCCCTTGATGGGGTAGCGCTTGTACGAGCTGGCGCGCGTACGCAGATAGAAGCCGCGCTGTCCTGCCGCCAAGGCTGTGGCATCGGTCTTGCCCACGCTCGAGATGAGCAGCGGCACGCACAGTGGCAGCATGAGCTTAAGCTTCTTGATGGGGTTCTTGGTGTCGTACTCGACGCCGCGTGCGGTCTGCGCCTCCATGATGGCGTTCATCTCTTGACCAAACACCGGCACGAAGCGCAGCGCCGTGGTAAAAGTGAAAGCATAGCGATACGGCACGTGCAGCACCTCGACGCAGGCGTTGGCAAGGTCGTTGAGCTTGGTCACCGTGAGCATGAGGATGAGTGGTAACGCCACACCCAGCAGGCGCAGACAGGCCTTCGATCCCGTGATGAGGCCCGTGTCGGTGATAAAGCTCCACACCACGTTGCCATCGCGCATAAAGGCCAGCTGGAGCACCAGCATGATAAGCGCGAGCGGAATCAGCAACTTGAGCAGCGAGAACAGGCGGTTGACGACGCCCGCATAGGCACCCAGGGCAAGGGTGAGCGCCAAAAAGCCCAGCAGCGCCACGTAGGTGTCGGACAAGAAGATGCCGACGATGATGGCGGCGGCGAGGCCCAGTTTGACGACGGGGTTCAGGCGATGCAGCAGCGTGTCACCCGGCATGTAGTCGATGACGTTAACCACGGTGGACCATCTCCTTGGTAATTCGAACGACATCGGAGACCTCGCTCACCTGCGCAAAAGCGGTCGAGACGGAAGATGCCAGACGGCGCGAGAGCTCAATAACCTGGGGAGGCTCCACGTAGGCACGCCGTATGAGATCGATAGCTCGTGCGTGCGGCCGCGGTCGAGGATGCGACCGTCGGCCATTACCACAATGCGCTCGGCAAAATCCGAGACGACTTCCATATCGTGGCAGACCATGATAACGGCGCAACCGCGCTCGGCCATGGTGCGCACCGTTTCCATGACGGTCATGCACTCGCGGTAATCAAGGCCGCTCGTGGGCTCGTCGAGCACGACGATCTTGGGCTCAACCACTACGACGGAGGCCACCATTTGTCGCTGACCGCGCGAGAGCGAGAAGGGCGCCTCGTCGGCCGGCAAGCCAAAGCGGTCGATGACGAGCTGGGCGCGACGCAGCGCCTCGGCACGGTCGATGCCGGCAAGCTCCAGGCCAAAGGCGACCTCGTCGAGCACGGTGTCCTTGCAGATCTGGCGGTCGGGGTTTTGGAAGAGGGTTGCGACCTCGCGGGCAATGCGGCTCGTGGGGACGGTTGCAGTATCCAGTCCCGTGACGCGCACGCTGCCCGAGGCGGGCTTGAGCAGACCCGTGAGCAGCTTGGTGAGCGTGGTCTTGCCGGCACCGTTCTGGCCGACGATGCCCACGAGCTCGCCGGGATAGAGCGTCAGGCTAAGGTCGTGTACGGCGGCGCCGCCATTGGGATAGGCAAACTCAACATGGTCGAAGGTGAGTACGGGTTCTGCGTCCTTGGCATGAGGGCGCAACGACGGCGCATGCGGGGAACCGGCAGGCGCTTGGGCTTCGATGGCCGCGTGTGCGGGGTCGACGATGCCCGAAATCAGGCGCTCGGCCTCATCGACATCCAAGCAGGGGGTACCGCTTACCAGGCCATCGGCCTCGAGGCTATTGAAGATACGCGTGACGCGAGGGCAGTCGACGCCGATGGCACGGAGCTCGTCGGTATGCGCGAAGACCTCGTGTGGCTCGCCCTGCAGCGCGATTTCGCCATGGTTGAGCACGAGCACGCGGTTGCAGTACTCCGAGAGTAGGGCGACCTTTTGCTCAACGACGACGATGGTGATTCCAAGTGTGCGGTTTGCCTCACGCAGCGTCTCGAAGACCAGCGTGGAGCTGGCGGGGTCGAGTGCCGCGGTGGGCTCGTCGAGAACCAAGACGCGCGG
>CABUGR010000268.1 GCA_902491135.1 uncultured Collinsella sp.
GGAGCAACGGAAAGGCGGGCCTCGCGCTGTGGAGTGTTTTCAAAACCAAACCCGGCCCCGGCCTGCGGTGACGTAGGTGGCAGCTCTTGGGCATCGCTTGCTGGCGGGGTTCCTTTGCTGAAATGGACTTGGCCGAAAGGACCGCTGGTCCCGGTCGCTGGTTCGCGCTTTGCGTGAACTCCGCGCTACTGTGGGACAGTTAGGCTTCTGTTGTTGGACCCGCTGCATCTTCCCGACCCAACATCGCCCGTAGCTTCTCAAAGCTTTCCTCGCTCAGGCAGTGCTCCATGTGGCAGCCCTCTTGCGACGCGACCTCAGCCGAAACACCCGCATCCTCCAGCAGCCCCACGAAAAAGCAGTGGCGCTCCCACATTTGGCGCGCGACCTCCAGACCGCGCTCTGTCAGATGAACATCTCGTTTGCCCATTTCGACATAGCCGTTGCTTTCCAGCGTCGCCATGGCCTTGGAAACGCTCGCCTTGGTTACGCCGAGGTACTCCGCAACGTCGATCGAGCGCACGATGCCCTGGCGTTCCGACAGAACGTAGATCGATTCGAGATAGTCTTCTCCGGATTCACGTAGGGCCATGGGCCGCCTTTCGCGATGATTGCTAGTTAGCCTTTGGATACTTTCCACGGCTAACTTTACCGCAAAAGTTGCCCATGTCTTACTACTTTGCCTAAAAGTTAGCCGTGTTTCACAAAACGTGCGGGACGAAAACAAAATGGGGACGCCCCGCAAGGAGTGTCCCCAGGTGCCAGGTGCCGGCCCGCAGCTACACGAGTCCAAAGTGCTTCGCAGCGTTGTAGATGCCGTCGTCGTCCACGGCAGTCGTCACATAGGTCGCCGCAGCTTTCACCGTGTCCTGTGCGTTGCCCATGGCCACGCTCGTGCCCACGGCGGCAAACATCGACAGGTCGTTCTCGCCGTCGCCAAAGGCAATCGCTTCACTCGCGTCGATGCCCAGGCGCTCCAGCGTCGCCGCCACACCCAGGTCCTTGCCGCCGTTGGCCGGAATAATGTCGCAGAACAGGTCGCACCAGCGCGTGGTGAGCGAATGCGACACGGCATCGGTCACGATATGCTCGTCAACTGGGTCAACAAAGGCACAGAACTGATAGACCGGCGCGTCAAAGGCATGCTCAAACGGCTCCTCGTGGTAGACGATTCCCGCGTTGCTGCCAGCCGTCACCACGCGCTCGGACAGGCGGTTCACAAACGAGTTCTCGCCCTGCATGCACAGTGAGTCGTAGCGCCCCTGCGCCACCTGGTCCACAATCACCGCAACGTCGTCCGGATCGATCGGGCAGCTGCGGTAGACGCCCTTGGCATCAAAACAGTGCTGGCCCGAAAGCGTAATGTACGCATCCCAGCCCAGGTCGAACAGCCAGTCCGGCATCTGGTAGGTCGGACGGCCCGTGGCGATCACGCACGCAATCCCCTGCTCGCGAAAGCTGTCGAGCACCTGCTGCGCCGACGCCGGAATCCGGTGGGTCTTAAAGCTCAGCAGCGTGCCGTCGATATCGAAAAATGCGGCCTTGATCATCCTCGTCTACTCCTCGCCCTCGAGCTTTTCGCTCGCCTCGAGCCACGCCATCTCCAGCTCGTCCATGGCGGCGTGAGCCTCGTCGATCTTTGCCTGCTGCTCGCCGAGCGCCGTGTAGTTGGTGGGATCGACTTGGGCCATTGCTGCCTCGGCCTCCTCAACGCGGGTGCGCTGCGTCTCCATCTTGCGCTCGAGCGAACTCACCTCGCGGCGGAGCTTCTGGCGCTCGGCGTTGGACAGGCCGTTGGGCTGACCGCTCGACTTGGGCTTTTCGGCCGCAGCTGCCGCGGCACCGGTGTCGAACGTGCCGGTCTTGGCGCTCGGCGCGCCCACGGGCTCGCCCTCGGCGGTAGCGTTGCACAGGCGCAGGTACTGGTCCACGCCACCGGGCATATGCGTCAGGTGGCCGTCGAGCAGCGCCCACTGCTGGTCGGTCACGCGCTCCATCAAAAAGCGGTCGTGCGTCACCAGGATCAGCGTGCCGGGCCAGCCGTCCAGCAGGTCCTCGACAATCGCGAGCATGTCGGTATCCAGGTCGTTGCCCGGCTCGTCCAGGATGAGCACGTTGGGCTCGTCCAGAATCGTCAGCAACAGCGACAGGCGACGGCGCTGGCCGCCCGAAAGATCGCCGATGCGGCTCCAGAGCTGCTGCGTCGTAAAGCCCAGGCGCTCGCAAAGCTTCTCGGGCGAAGTCTCCTTGCCGTCGATGACGTAGTACTTCTTATAGTGGCTGAGCACCTCGCGGATCGTGTCGCCCATGTAGGGCTCGAGCTCCTCGAGCTGCTGCGATAGCACGCCAAAACGTACCGTCTGGCCGATCTTCACGCGGCCACGCAGGGGCGCGATCTTGCCCTGGATCACGTCGAGCAGCGTGGACTTGCCGGCACCGTTCTCACCCAAAAGACCATAGCGGTCGCCCGCGCCGATAAGC
>CABUGR010000269.1 GCA_902491135.1 uncultured Collinsella sp.
ATCGGCTCCATCCAAAAGCGCTACGGCAAGAAGATGGCGCACCGCTACATCATCTCGTTCACCAAGAGCGCTCAGCATGTGGCCGACGTCTTTGAGCTTGCCCACCTGTCCTTTGCACACGAGGAGGATGTCCCTGAGCTCGACGTGATTCCGCTGTTCGAGCAGCTCGAGGACCTCGAGGGTTGCGTCGACGTGCTCGACCAGATGCTTACGCTGCCCGTGGTGCAAAAGCGCCTTGCCCAGACCAACCGCCGCATGGAGGTCATGCTGGGCTATTCCGACTCCTCCAAGGATGCCGGTCCTACCACGGCCATGCTCGCGCTGCACTCCGCGCAGGAGCGCATTGCCAAGTGGGCCGAGAAGAACGATATCGACCTGGTGCTCATGCACGGTCGCGGCGGTGCCGTGGGCCGTGGCGGCGGCCCGGCCAACAAGGCCGTGCTGGCGCAGCCCAAGGGTTCGGTCAACTGCTTCTTTAAGCTCACCGAGCAGGGCGAGGTCATCTTTGCCCGTTACGGCAACCGCACGCTGGCTCAGCGCCATGTTGAGTCCGTTGCCGCCGCAACGCTTTTGCAGTCGGCCCCGAGTGTCGAGAAGACCAACACCGAGACCACGCAGAAGTTCTGGGATATGGCCGAGAAGCTCAACGCCGCAAGCCACGAGCGCTATCTGGACCTGCTGAACACCGAGGACTTTACGCCGTGGTTCTCGACCGTGACGCCGCTGACCGAGGTCGGTCTGCTGCCGATCGGCTCGCGTCCCGCCAAGTCGCTCGACGACCTGCGTACCATTCCGTGGATCTTCAGCTGGAGCCAGGCGCGCATTAACCTGGCCGCTTGGTACGGCCTGGGCACCGCCTGCGAGCAGTTGGGCGACCTTGACCAGCTCAAGGCTGCCTACCAGGAGTGGCCGTTCTTCCGCACCTTTATCGACAACATTGAGATGTCGATCGCCAAGACCGACCAGCGCATCGCCAAGATGTATCTGCACCTGGGCGATCGCCAGGATCTGTCCGAGAAGGTCTTCACCGAGATGCAGCTCACGCGTAAGTGGGTCCTTGCCATCGTCGGTGATGAATGGCCGTTGCAGCGCCGCCGCGTGCTTGGCTGCGCTGTCCGCGTGCGTAACCCCTATGTCGACGCTCTGTCTATCGCCCAGGTTCGCGCCCTTCGCGAGGTGCGTATGAACCAGGACGAGATGGCTGAGGAGAAGAAGGCCGAGTACATGAGCCTGATTCTTTCGACTGTGACCGGCGTCTCGGCAGGATTGCAGAACACGGGGTAATCGATAGCCCTGTGGCTCTCACCGGGACCCGATGGGTTTCCCTCTGAATGCGTCCTCGCACTTGAAGCCCCCTTATCCTGCTCCTTCGGAGCTGCGGATAAGGGGGCTTCGTGCTGCGGAATGCATTCAGAGGGAGACCCATCGGGTCCCTTCGTCCTCGGTCTTCTGGGATTAAAGCTGAGGAGAAGAATGGCGCGCTTCTCGCCTTACGACTGTAGCGGCCGCGGTCCCGTTTGGGATCGCGGCCGTTTTGTTGTGGGTCAAATATGAACGTTGTGTTAATGAGTCGGTGGACGGTGGTGTTTTTCGGTGAGCGGCGTATCCTTCCAACGGTTTATCTAATGTGTCAGTTGAAAGGAAGAGGGCGCTCGTCATTGTTTGAATGTGAACTGCCGTTTGACCACAAGACGTTGCATCTGGAGCTCGAGGATAAGAACTTCGCGGGTGTGATGGAAGGTCATCAAAACGAGTTTAAGACCACGAAATCACAGGAAGAGCTGGTAGAGGAGTCACTTGCCAACCCTTATGGCTCGCCTTCGCTCGAGGAGCTTTGTGCTGGCAAGAAGGATATTGTCATCATTAGCTCCGATCATACGCGCCCCGTTCCCTCGCGTGTGACGATGCCTATTCTGCTGCATCACATCCATTCCGCTGCGCCCGAGGCTCGCGTGCGTATTTTGGTTGCTACGGGTATGCATCGTCCTTCGACGCACGAGGAGCTCGTCAACAAGTACGGCGAGGAGATCGTTGCCAACGAGGAAATCGTTATGCACGTCGCGACCGATGACAGCATGATGAAAAAGATCGGCACCCTGCCTTCTGGCGGCGAGTGCATCATCAACAAGATTGCTGCCGATTGCGATCTGCTGCTTGCCGAGGGCTTTATTGAGCCGCACTTCTTTGCCGGTTTCTCTGGTAGCCGCAAGTCCGTCTTGCCTGGCATCGCCAGCTACAAGACCATCATGTACAACCACAACGGTCAGTTTGTGAACGATTCCCATTCGCGTGCCGGCAACCTGTGCCACAACCACGTGAGCGAGGACATGTTTGCCGCTGCCGAGATGGCTCACCTTGCCTTTGTGCTCAACGTGGTGCTCAACGGCAAGCACGAGGTCATCGGCTCCTTTGCCGGCGACATCCACAAGGCGCACGAGGCTGGCTGCGAGTTCGTGAAGAGCCTTGCCGGCGTTGAG
>CABUGR010000270.1 GCA_902491135.1 uncultured Collinsella sp.
GCTCGGCTTTAGTACCTGGCAGGCCACCGCGCTGACTGTCTCTGGCCTCGTCGCCAAGGAGAACGTCGTCGCCACCGCCGGCTCGCTGCTGTCCGTCGCCGACGCGGGCGAGACCGACCCGAGCCTGTGGACCGCGTTTGCCGGCATGTTCCCCACTATGGGCGCTTGCGTCGCCTTTGGGGTGTTCAACCTGCTGTGCGCTCCGTGCTTTGCCGCCATTGGCACCATCCGCAACCAGATGGATTCCGGCAAGTGGACTGCGATCGCCATCGGTTACGAGTGCGCCTTCGCTTGGGTGATCGGCCTGTTCATCAACCAGTTCTACAACTTGCTTGTTCTTGGACAGTTTGGTATCTGGACGATTGTGGCCATCGTGCTGCTGGTTGCGATGCTCTTCCAGATCTTCCGTCCCATGCCCAAGCATGCATGGACCGACGAGGACGAGACCAACACTGCTTCCGCCGCAGTTTCCGCTTAAGTCCGAATAAGGATTAACCCCTTTCCACGAGCCCGGGTGTCCCAGCGACACTCGGGCTTTTTGGTGGGGGAGATATGGCGTTTCCGCAGATAAAACCGACCAAAATAAACCGTCCCTATTTGGTAGGTGGAGAATGGGGTAAAGTAAGTGATGGTTAACTAGAGGAGGCTTGCTATGGCACCTATCGATATTGTTGTACTGGCTGTTATCGGCGTTGCGTTTGTCGCGGTATGCGTGCGCATCTACCGCAAGGGCACCTGCGCCGACTGCGCTCAGGGTGGCGTTTGCACGGGGCATTGCTCCAACAAAAAGACGTGCGCTGCACTTAAGGGCGTAGACAAAATCGCCGAAGACTTGGGTCGCGGTATCAAATAAGGTCCGGACATCCAAGCGCTCCGCGGGCATCCGTTCGCGGGGCGCTTTGTGCATTTGAGGGAGAGCACGGCGAGTCGAAGAGTATTTTTGGGGTATCGTTAACTGGACTATTAATTGGCAACTTATCTATAACGGAGTAACCGCATGAGCGCTCGCGTAACCATGAAGGACATAGCCGCCGAGCTTGGCGTTTCCATCAATACCGTGCACAAGGCTCTGACGGGAAAGGCCGGCGTGAGCGAATCCGTGCGCGCCAAGGTGAACGCTAAGGCCGAGGCCATGGGCTATCACCGCAACACAAGTGCCTCAAGCCTGCGCCGCAAGGATATCAATCTGGTGTTTTGCCTGCCCCGCGCATCGCGCGAGGGAGCGTACTTTTTCCGTTACCTGTGGGAAGGCTGCAATCGCTTTGAACAGGAGGTCATCGACCGGGGCATTACGGTTGAGCGCGTTGAATTTGGCGTGGGCGGCTACGCTGATGCACTCGAGCAAATCGACGAGCGTCTGCAGGTGGGCGAGAAGATTGATGGCTTGCTCGCCTATGCGCCGGGCGACGATCGTGCGACTGAGCTTTTGGGGCAGATCGCCGAGGCGGGCGTGACGATTGAGCTTGTCGACGGCGACCGTCCGCATTTGAATCGTTTGGGTGCGAGCTTGGCCGATTATTCGACGGCAGGCAGCCTTATGGCCGAGAAGGCGGCAAACCGTGCTCCTTTTGACAGGCGACCCATATACCGATTCGCACTATCTAACCGCCCGCGCCTTCCACAATTACCTGCGCGAACGTGATATTCCATGGCAGGTTGAGGATCTTGCAGGTGCCCATGCGCAAGTCAAACAACTCGAGCATGAGCTCGAAAAGCGCTTGAGTGCGCCGGACGCCCCCGAACTTATCTGTAGCGTTTTTGCCGTTGGTTCCGAAGTGGTTGCCGACGCGCTCGTCTCGACCGGCAAGGCCGGTCAGGTCATGGTGATCGGCAACGACCTGTTTCCCGAAAGTGCTCTGGCCTTGCGCCGCGGTATCTTTACCAATATTGTCTATAAGGACCCGACGAGCCTGGCGTATCGCGGCGCTAAGACGCTGGGCGATTATCTGCTGTGGGGAAGGACCCCGACGGTGCCCGTCCAGAAGGGCGCCGTCGAGATGGTATTTGCCAGCAATGTCGACCGCTACGGCGAACTTGCGGGTATTTAGCCGATTGAGCAGGTACCCCCTCTTGCGACGTGCATTTTTGGGAGTATTCAGCATTGGCATGCCCTGAATGAGGTGCAGAACGACTGTTTTAAGTGCCCCCGATGGCGTAATTTGCCATCGGGGGCACTTTTTATGCCGATCGGGCGCTATCTGCGTTCCAAATAGGACGCTGAGGATGGCGCACGGCGCGCTCCAATGCTGAATACTCCCAAAAATGTACGTCGGGACATGACCCACCTGAGCAAAAGCGCTCAAGTTCGGTGTTCGGGGACGCCAAACAGTCCGCAATACATGCAAGTCACATCTCCAGCAACCGTTGAACGGGCAAAATCTACCGTTCACCCCGTGGTGGTTAGGTGAACGTTCACCTTTTGAGGTGCAATGGATTAGTATAGTGAACGTTCACCTAAAGGATAACGA
>CABUGR010000271.1 GCA_902491135.1 uncultured Collinsella sp.
GAGTTGCCGTCGATAACGGCAAAGGTGCGGCGCTTGTCAGACATATTGAATACCTCGCTTTGGGCTGGGCACGGTTTGCTCACTCCAGTTTACACGCTCCCCGCCCCGCGGCCACCTCACATCAAGCTCCCCCGCCACCGTGAGCCCGCGCGTGATACGATGGCTCACGGTACATCAACCAGCACGATCGATCCGAAAGGAGCCTGCGTCATGGAGCGTCCCTGCGCATGGAAAAAGTACACGCCACAGCAAATCGAGGAGCTCGAGGAGCTTTGCCGCGGCTATAAGCAGTTTTTGAGTGAGAACAAGACCGAGCGCCTGTGCGTCAAGGCCGGCATCAAGATGGCCGAGGAGGCGGGATACGTCGACCTGGAGACCGTAATCGCCGCAGGCCGCGAGCTTAAGGCAGGCGACAAGGTGTATGCCGCTAACCACGGCAAGGACCTTATGCTCGTCAATCTGGGCACCGCCCCGCTCGAGCAGGGCTTTAACATCCTGGGCGCGCACGTGGACTCGCCGCGCCTGGACCTTAAGCAGAACCCCGCCTTCGAGGCCGGCGACATGGCTTATCTCGACACGCACTACTACGGCGGCGTCAAGAGCTACCACTGGGTAGCCTCCCCGCTCGCACTCGTGGGCGTCATCTGCAAAAAGGACGGTACCACCGTCGACATCAATATCGGCGACAAGGCGGACGATCCGGTCTTTACCATCTCCGACCTGCTGATCCATCTCTCGAGCGAGCAGATGTCTAAGCCTGCCAAAGACGCCGTCGACGCCGAGATCCTCGACGTGATCGTGGGCGGCCGTCCCGTCAAGTTCGATGAGGACGACAAGGACGCCCCCAAGGAGCCCGTCAAGCAGATGTTCCTGGATATCCTCAAGGAGCAGTACGACGTCGAGGAGGAGGACTTCCTCTCCGCCGAGATCGAGGTCGTGCCCGCCGGCCCCGCCCGCGACATGGGCCTCGACCGCTCCATGATTCTGGGCTATGGCCATGACGACCGCGTCTGTGCCTACCCCTCCATGCTCGCCCAGATCAACGTCACCAACGTGGAGCGCACGAGCATCACGCTCATCGTCGACAAGGAGGAGATCGGTTCCGTGGGTGCCACCGGCATGACGAGTCGCTTCTTCGAGAACACCGTCGCCGAGATCATGATGCTCGCCGGCGAGGACAGCCCGCTGGCTCTGCGCCGCGCGCTCGCCCGCAGCCGTATGCTCTCCTCCGACGTGTCCGCCGGCTTCGACCCGGGCTATGCCGGCAAGTTCGAGACCAAGAACGCCGCCTTCATGGGTCGCGGCCTGTGCTTTAACAAGTACACGGGCAGTCGCGGCAAGGGCGGCTCTAACGACGCCGACGCCGAGTATGTGGCCCTCGTCCGCGACATCATGGACGAGGCCGGCGTGGACTTCCAGACCTGCGAGCTCGGCCGCGTCAACGCTGGTGGCGGCGGCACCATCGCCTACATCATGGCCAAGTACGGCATGAACGTCATCGACTCCGGCGTTGCCGTCCTGTCCATGCACGCCCTGTGGGAGGTCGCCAACAAGGCCGACATCTACGAGGCATATCGCGGTTACAAGGCCTTCATCGAGCGAGCCTAACCAACCCTTCATCAGTTGCGGTGAAATACGGACTAAACTGGCCCATAAACAGCCAAAACAGACCGTATTCCACCGCAACTTTTTTGGCAGAGGAGAGCCCATGCTGCAGGTCATCATTTCGCCCGCCAAGCAGATGCGCGCGGCCCAAGATGCTTTTGAAGTCCTGGGCATCCCACCCTTTGTGCGCGAGACGGCTCGCCTCCACCGCGCACTGCTAGATATCGAGCGGAATGAAGGCAGCGGCGGCCTGCAGGCGCTGTGGAACGTGAGTGACAAACTGCTGGGACCTTGCCTCAACACCCTGCATGAGTTCGGGCCCATCCTGAAAAGCGGCGATCTCGACAATCCCGCACTCGCCCGTCACCTCTCCCCTGCCGCCATGTCCTATCACGGCATTCAATACCAGAGCATGGCACCCGAGGTGATGGATTCCGCGCAGCTCGCATGGCTGCAAGACCATCTGTGGATCCTCTCCGGCCTCTACGGGTGCGTTCGTCCCTTTCATGCCGTCGAACCGTATCGGCTGGAGATGGGCGCGAAGCTTGTCGTCGACGGTGCCCGAGACCTCTACGCATTTTGGAGCGATAAGCTCGCGCGGGCTATCGCCCCGGCAGGTTCAAACACCACGATCGTCAACCTCGCCAGCGTAGAGTATGCCAAAGCCGTTCTGCCCCACCTCGCGGGCGACGCCACAGCCGTCACGTGCCTCTTTGGCGAGGGTATCCGCAACGGGAAGCCCATCCAACGGTCGACCGCCAGCAAAAAGGCGCGCGGCTCCATGGTGCGGTGGATGGCAGAAAACAAGCTCGAGGATGCAAGCGAACTTACCGCATTCAACATCGGCTATCGCCACGTC
>CABUGR010000272.1 GCA_902491135.1 uncultured Collinsella sp.
GGCCTCGCAGGCCAGAACCTCGATCTCCTGCCAAATGGCGTACTTGTTCTCGAGGGAGAAGATGTGTCCCATCTCCGGGCGGGTATAGCGATCGATCATAGCGGCTCCTTTTTGGTTATTGGCACGTTGGTCGTAACCCAACCATTGTACCGTGCGCAGGTGCAAGTATGGGCAGCAGGCATTAACCTAACATTTTGGAATTGGAGCGAGCAACGGGACGTCTGCGCATTTGCTTTGCAAATCCGCACCGGCTGCGGTCGATCTCCTCGGATTCACGGAGACGATGGGGAAGACTTTGTTGAATTGGCCGTCCCGAGGTCTTCTGTGCTCCATGGAGCGGGCAACGGGACGTCCGCGTATTTGCTTCGCAAATCCGCACCGGCTTCAGGCGCCTGTCGGCGCCTTCGCCTGCTCGCTACAAACGCTTCGCGTTTGCTTAACGCTCGCACCCTGGCGGGTTCGAGTCCCGGCACTTTATTGAAAAAGGCACGGTAACGAAACGTTACCGTGCCTGAAATTCGAATGGAGCGGGCAACGGGACTCGAACCCGCGAGTGTCAGCTTGGGAAGCTGATGCCTTACCACTTGGCGATGCCCGCATATGTAGGGGATAGTATAACGCGGTTGTCTTGTTCGATACAAGGGTGGCGATGCTTGTTTTAGCTGTGGAGATTCGTTTGAAAATCGCGTCAATTGTGGAGACGAGGACCTTTGACCTCCTGTTCTCCCTATCTTCTACCTGCACTTTTGCTTGATTGTTGTATTTGAGCTCAATTTGTCAGGAATCGGGCAAGCTTTTGGTCAGCTTCTGGTACTTACCCGCATGAACCATGGCGGTAGCCTCATCCCAAGCGCCGCGGCCTCCCCGTGCGGCGCACGAGGGATAAGGAGCAGCCATGTCCAACGCACCCACGCACTCTGTCCACAGCGCAATCGCAACAGGTCCGCTGCTCCTGCTCCTCTTCCTGCTTTTCGGCTGCCTGGCACCGGGAGCCGCATTTGCCGTCGATGGCTACGAGCAGCTCGGCTTCCGCACTATTAGCGATGATTGTGGGCCCTTCTTCATCGGCAAGTATGAAGCTCAAGACGCCTCGATTGCCTACTGTATGAACCAGGAGCGCCCCGGCCCCACCAAGCCGGGCGGCCCATGGCTCAACTTTGATCAAGGCTGGGTGTGGCTCGACGACGAGTTCGCGGCAATCGTTTGTCACGGATATCCTACCGCCACGTCGTTTGGCGGTTACCATCTTTCACCCGATCGCGCCCGCGCCGCCACCCAGCTTGCCGTATGGATGCTCAACGGCACTACCCATGTCGACGGCACCTACTCCTACACGACCGCTCAGGGCAAAACCAAGAGTGGGCACTTTACCGCCGACAATGAAGTCGTGGCGGCTGCGCGGTGGCTCCACGACAGCGCAAAATCAGGAAGCATCAAAGCCGCTCCGCACCGCGCGCGGCGCTATCTAGGAGCCGTATCGGGCGGCAGCAAACGTCAAGACATGCTCTATGTACTGCCGGCGGTCTCTGTTTCCTTCCAAAAGCAGTCTGCAAACGCTGCCATTACCAGCGGAAACAATACTTATCAGTTTGACGGGGCAACATTCGATGTTTTTGAGAGCACCAGCGGCGCGCGTGTCGGCACCGTGCAGATGGACAGCAACGGTCGAGCGCAAGCAACACTTCTGCCCAACACGGCATACTACCTAGTTGAAACGAAGGCGCCGGCCGGCTATGTCCCCCGTCGTGATCGCATCGCCTTTACCACGGGGAATGACGGTGGACAGGTCGCCATTGATGAACAGCCCGGCACCATCACCCTGCGTATCGTAAAACTCGATGCCGCGACGAATGCCGGTCCCCAGGTGGGATCTTCACTCGCAGGAGCAGAGTTCACGTGTGTGTCGCAATCAACCCCTGGATGGGCGCAAATCCTCACGACCGACGAAAGCGGTCGGGCCACCCTCGCCGATGTCCCCTTAGGAACCTTTACCATCTACGAATCAAAAGCTCCCGAGGGCTACCTGCCATCCAACGACAGCTGGACCTATACCGTTGGAGCCGACCAGCTCGGCGATTCAGGCGTGGTCGAGATCGAATCTCGCGTTTCCGATATCCCCATTGCGTTTGACCTTGAGATTTCCAAATTCAAGGATTACGGCAATAGCGACCAATCCGGCCTGGAGCAGCCGGCGGAAGGTGTTGTCTTTGAGGTTGTCAGCAACAGCTCTCAGCAGGTTGTTGGCACACTGACCACAAACATCTATGGCTTTGCCTCCACCAAAGATCAGCCCGAAGCATGGTTCGGCACAGGCAAGCGACCCGCCGGTGTCCATGGAGCCGTCCCATACGACCGTGCCGGCTACACGGTTCGCGAGGTTCCGGAAACCGTCCCCGAGGGTTTTAAACGTGCAGGGGAATGGACCATCGAGGCCAATCAGATTTCCGACGGCGCCGAG
>CABUGR010000273.1 GCA_902491135.1 uncultured Collinsella sp.
GCGCCGTCCGTTGCATTTGCGACTTCCACGTTGCTCCACCGTCCCAAGCACGCGCGGCCGAAGCGATGAGAAAATAGCCCGAGATCATAAAGAAGACCTCGTTGGCCCAGCGGCCAAGCAAGTTAATAAAACCGAGCGCGCCGGAATAGGGGAATATCGCAAGTGGGGCATATTCCACGGCGCCGACGCAGACGGCTTGGAAGGTCCACTGAAAGGTGTGGAACACCGCGATGCCGGCGACCGCGACCAAACGCAGCGCTTCGATGGGTATGTTGCGTGCGGCTTTGGGCTGCATGACGTCCTTTCTTATCGGTTTGCCTCTGCGAGCTCCATAGATTATATAAACGCCCGCTAGCGCGCTGACCCTTTGATACCATGAAACGACAGGTATTTCCTAAGGAGCACATTTGTCTACTAATTCCTCTGGCAGCCCTGTTCTGTCGCTGCTTATTCCCATCTACAATGTTGAGCGCTACCTGCGCGAGTGCCTCGATTCCGCCGTGGCGCAGACGCTCAAAGACATCGAGATTATCTGTATCAACGACGGCTCTACCGACGAATCGCCGGCGATTATCCGCGAGTACATGGAACGTAATGCGCGTGTGAAGATGATTGATAAGGCCAACAGTGGCTACGGCGACTCTATGAACCGCGGGCTCGATATGGCGCGCGGCAAGTACGTCGGCATTCTGGAGTCCGATGACTTTATGGCGCCCGATGCGCTGGAAAAGCTCGTGTCAGCTGCTGAGCGCTGCAACGCCGATTTTGCGAAGGCGAACTTTGATTTCTACTGGTCTAAGCCCGAGGAGCGCCGTTCGCTGCACGAGATGTTTAAGGCCAAGGACTGCGACAAGCCGGTGCACCCGAGCGACACGACGCAGTTCTTTAAGCAAAAGCCGTCGATTTGGTCGGCCGTGTACCGTCGCGATTTTCTTGAGCGCAACGGCATTAAGTTCCTGCCGACTCCGGGGGCATCCTTTCAGGACACGTCATTTGCCTTTAAGGTGATCGCGTGCGCCAATAAGGCTGTTTACCTGCATGATGCCGTTTTGTCGTATCGGCAGGACAACGAGAATTCCTCGGTCAATTCTTCGGCTAAGGTCTTTTGCGTCAATACCGAGTATGCCGAGATTGAGCGTTGGATTCGAGAGGATTATGCCCGCGACCACGTAAGCGGCGATGTCGCGCGCATGCTCAAGTTCAATCAGCTCATTAAGTACGATTCGTACATGTGGAACTACGTGCGCCTGGCGCCTAAGTTCTATAAGGAGTTCCTGGTTCAGATGGCCAAGGAGTTCCAAGCGGCCTTGGACGCGGGGGAGTTTTCGCTTGACGACCTCAAGCCGTGGAAGCGCGCAAATCTCGCTGCCATCCTCAAAGATCCTGAGGGCTGGGTTGACGAGCATCCGAGTTTTGCGACGGATGGTGCCTTGGGGCGCGCCAAGTATTACGCCTCGGTTGGAGGCCCAGGCGTGGTCGCCGCCTTCCTCATCGAATCGCTGAGGGGGTAGGTCGACATGGGAGAGGCCTCGTGTCCTAAAGCTACCATTGTCGTCCCCGTTTACAACTCTGCGCGCTCCATTCAGCGATGCCTCGATTCGCTGTTGGCCCAGTCCGAGCGCTCGATTCAGGTTGTCTGCGTCAACGACGGTTCGACTGATGATTCGTTGAACGTGTTGCGCCAGATCGCGCAGGCCGACGATCGCGTACTGGTGATTGACCAGGAAAACGCGGGCGTCTCGTGTGCTCGAAATGCCGGTATCGATGTCGCCGAGGGCGAGACCGTCTTTTTTGTGGACGCCGACGATTACATCGATGCCCGGACGGTCGAGCACGTGCTGCATTCCATGGAGTCTGCAGATGCCGAGGCCGCCGTTTTTGGCGGCGTCTGTGAACCTGCCGATGCTGCCCCCAAGCGCGTCCAGCAACTCATGAGCCCCAAAGCCGGTACCTTCGGCGCCCGTGATCCCCAACTGCTGTTCCATTCGAATGCGCAGCCCTATGCCTGCCGTGCGGCTTTTTCGCGCGAGCTGCTCAATCGCGAAGGCATTCGCTTCGCCCCCGGTTTGGCTTTGGGCGAGGACGTCGTCTTCCAATTTGCGGCTTATGCGCTTGCCCGCAAGACCGTCGTCATGCCGGACAAGTTCTACCACTACGTGATGGAGAGTGAATCGGCGACGCACGAGTTCAACAGTGCCGATGCTCGCGCCAAAAAGCTTGACGCCCACATGAGGATGCTCGAGGAGGTCTTGGAGGACTGGGCGGCCTACGGTCTTTTGGACCTGTGCCCCGGCGAGCTGATAACTTGGTTTTTAGACCTAATTGTGTTCGACCTGGCGCGCTTGGATGCCGATGGTTTCCATCGCGTGGCGGCTCGCGTCAACATGGATCTCACGACGTTTTTGGGAACGGCGTGGGCGGATATGCCTGCTAAGGGCGCCGTTCGGCGTGTTGCCC
>CABUGR010000274.1 GCA_902491135.1 uncultured Collinsella sp.
CGCCCTGGATTACCCAGGGCGGCCTTTTCGTCAGCGTCCACATTGCAGGCAACGCCACACGCTACTTGGCGCGGCCCTCCTCATAGCGCTCGACCAGCTTGGCCTGAACGTCATAAGGCACCTGCTCATAGCCTGCGGGCTTCATGGTAAAGTCACCCGTGCCGCGCGTGATAGAGCGCAGGCGCGTCGAGTAATCCGTCAGCTCGGCGAGAGGTGCCTGGGCGATGACCACGGTGTCGCCGCGTTCATCGGTCTCCATGCCCGTCACGCGACCGCGCGATGCCGAGATGTCACCCATCACGGCGCCGGCGTAGCTCTCGGGAATAGTCACCGTGATTTCCTCGATGGGCTCCAGCACCACCGGGTCGGCATCGGCGCATGCCTTGCGCAGGCCGATGCGAGCCGCCGCGCGGAACGCCATCTCGTTGGAGTCGACGCTGTGATACGAGCCGTCGTACACAGCCACGCGAATGCCCGTGAGCGGGTAGCCGGCAATGATGCCGTCCTTCATGGTCTCCTGGACACCCTTGTCCACGGCGGGGATCAGCGAGCGCGGAATGCGGCCACCCACGATCTCATCCACAAACTCGTAGCCGTCGCTCGTGCCGTCGGGCCCAATAAGCGGCTCCACGCGCAGCCAGCAGTCGCCGTACTGACCGGCGCCACCGGTCTGCTTCTTGTGGCGACCCTGGGCGCTCGCCGTGCGGCGGATGGTCTCGCGATACGGAATGCGGATCGGCACGCTCTTGGCCACGACCTTGGTGCGATCCTCCAAACGGTTGAGCAGCACCGAAACCTGCGCCTCACCAACGGCGGAGATGATAGTCTGGCCCGTCTCCTCGTCACGATCGATGCTCATGGTCGGATCAGCCTTGCACGCCTTCTCGATAAACGTATAGAGCTTCTCTTCGTCGCCACGGTTCTCGGCCTCGATGGCAATGCGGTACTGCGAGTTGGGGAACTTAAACGCCGCAGCCTCGACCTTACCGGTAATGGAGAGCGTATCGCCCGTCTCGGCCGCCAGCTTGGGCGCCACGATGATGTCGCCGGCATAGGCGTGACCGACCTCGGTCATGTCGCGGCCGCACATCACATACAGGTGGGCCAGACGATCGCTCTTGCGGGTACGCGCGTTGATCAGCTCAAGGCCCGGCTCAAGCGTGCCCGTCAGCACCTTGATAAAGCTGATGCGACCCTGCTGAGGATCGGCCAGGGTCTTAAACACAAAGGCCACCGGGCGGTCATCGTCACTCGAGATCTTAAGCGAATCGCCATCAATGAGCGGCATCTCGCCATAGTCGGTCGGCGCCGGGAAGTACGTGGCGATGTCGTCCATCAGCGAGTTGACGCCCTGCTCCTTGATGCAATCGCCCGCAAAGACCGGCACAAAGATGCGCTCGGCGATCGCCTTCGACAGCAGGCCTTCGAGCTCCTCCTGCGTCAGCGTCTCCTCGCCTTCCAAGTACTTCATCATCAGTTCGTCGTCAGCCTCGGCCACCAGCTCGCACAGATGGTCATGGGCCTCCTCGGCCTGGGCACGATACTCCTCGGGAATCTCCGACTCAACGGCCTCGGCGCCGTTGCAATGGCGCGCCTTCATGCGCACCAGGTCGATGATGCCGTCAAAGTCCTCGCCCTCGCCCCAGGGAAGGGTCACGGCGCCCAGGCGCGTGCCAAAGCGCTCCTGCAGCAGGTCCATCGTGGTCGCAAAGCTGGCCTCGGGGCGCGACAGGCGGTTTACGAACACCGCACGCGCCAGGCGCAGGTCCTCGGCGGCATACCAGAGCTTAACCGTCGTAGGCTGCGGGCCAGCCTCGGCGTCGACTACAAACAGCGCCGTCTCGCAGACGCTCATCGCGGCAAAGGCGTCGCCGATAAAATCGGGATAGCACGGGGCATCGAGCACGTTGATGCGGGCGCCCTTCCAATCGATCGGCGCGATGGTCGTCGAGATGGAAAACGCACGCTTGACCTCTTCGGGGTCATAGTCGAGCGTGGGCTTGGTGCCGTCGTGGCCACCCAGGCGGGCGGTCTTACCGGAAAGGTGGAGCATGGCCTCGGCGAGTGAAGTCTTGCCCACCCCGCCTTGGCCTACGAGCACCACGTTCCTTACGTTGCCGGTCTTGGGAGCACCCATGATGACCTCCTTGCAGGGTCGCGCGCGATGCGCGACGCCAACGGGGAGAGTTCGCGGTCGATGCCGTCCCGGGAGCAGCATGGTCGGCAGCCGATCCGACTCACCCTCCAAATGTCCTATGCCACCACCCTACCCTTGCAGTCGCCTGTCCATGCAGACCTTTCGGCACGCGTATGAATACGGGCGGCGAGAGGAGGAGGCGAGTATGCGAGGCGATTATTGAACCCCGCGGATGCAAAAACCGCCGCAGATCATAAGACCTGCGGCGGCTTCTTCTCAATACATAGATGAGCCTAACCCTCGATACGGCTCAAGAAC
>CABUGR010000275.1 GCA_902491135.1 uncultured Collinsella sp.
GTGGCTAAGCGGTGGGGAGCCCTGGCGTGTTAGCCGGCTGCTGCGGCTTGAGGTGGGCGTTGCGCCAGATGATTTGGATGATGTAGCCGAGCATAAAGATAAAGGCCACGCCGCTGATGAAGTCGCCTACGAGGGGAAGCCCCGTGAGGGCGCCTGCGATTATGCCGCCCACGGCTGCCATGGCGTAGCGGTTCTGGTTGTGTCCGACCATGCGGGCGATCGCGCACCCCGCAAAGGCACTCGACACCAACGCGATGCCGATAACGCCGCACAAGAGGGCTCCGGCAAGCGACAGACCAGCGATAGAGATAATCAACAGTAGGACGGCGGGGACGATAGCAACCGTGCCCAGAAGACCGCTCACCCACAGGGGCATGGGGCGCTGGTGGAGCATGCCGGCGGCGCTGGCGGTCGCGCGCGGAAAGACGAGCTCGAGCAGCAGAGCGACAAAGCAGGTCGAGAGTGCCGCGGCGACGATACCGCCGATGACATCGTTAACGGTGGAAGTATCCTCGTTCTCGGTGCGGTCGATCTTGAGCGCGCCTACCTCGGCGCCTGCGGCACGCTCGGGGTCCTCGGAGACGTGCGCGTTCACGGTGCCGGAGATGTGGGCGTTCTTGCCCAGGATAAGCTTGTCGGCCCAAACCTCGACATCGCCCTCGACGGTGCCATCGATGGTCACCGTATCGCCCGCAAGCGCTGCCGACTTGGTGGAGCCGCGTAGGGCAACCGTCTCGCCTATCGCATAGAAACAGTTGGCGGTGCTGTCGGAATTGAGCACAACGTGCTGACCGACGACCGTGACGCTGCCATCAACCGTGGTCTTGGCGATATCGATAGTGCGTGCCGCCAAGCGGACGGCGCCGCCCACCGTGCAGTCGCGGATAGAGAGGGTATCGCCCGCGGCGATGATATCGCGGTCAATGGACGCATCGTCCAAGTTGAGGGCCTGGCCGGCCCAGTACAGGTCACCCTCGACGCCAGACGGATCGACGTCATTGTCGGTCGCAAGGACATTGCCTGCCGTGTCCGTGCCAGCAAATGACGCCGTGGGAAGCACGGTGATCGCCAGCGCGATGAGCGCGAATAGGATGGTGATGCGGCCCCATGCTTTACGGCGCTGGGTCAACGGGAATTGATTACAGGGCATAGTGAATCCTTCGTCAGATGCTCGACATGCACCTAACAGGGTACCCAACGCGTGGGCGCTCTAAAAGAACCTCTCGGTTGCATTTCGAAGGATGAGCCCGCGCCACCTACTTTTTGCGGTGCAAAACGCGTGCGATGTCATCCTCGGTGGGGCTTTTGATATCAAAGCGCAGCGACAGCCAGCGCAGTCCCATGGTCACCACGACGCAAACGACCAGTGCGACGACATTGCTGACCAAGCCGCTCATGACAAGGCAAACATAGCTTGCCGATCCGGCGATGGCCGCGATGGCATAGAAGTTGGTGCGCTGGAAGATACCCGGCACCACACCCATAAAACCATCTCGCAGCATGCCGCCGCCCACCGCGGTAAAAAAACCCATCATGATGCACACCGCCGGCGCAAAGCCGTAGACCAGCGCCTTGTCTGCGCCGGTGGCGGCATAGATGCCGACCGAGATGATGTCGAGCAGGGGGATGAGTTTTTCGGGTTTGTCGACGATTGCCGGGAAGATGTAGATGATGGCCGCGGTGGCGATGGAGAGCGGGAGCGCCATCGGTTGGTTAAGGATGTAGACGTTCCCCACCTGCAGCGTCATATCGCGCAAAAGACCGCCGCCCAGTCCACAGACCACGGCGAGCGCGACGGCGCCTACCAGGTCGAGTTTGTGCTCGCGTGCGACTAACACGCCCGAGATCGATGCCGCGACGACGGCGAACATCTCGAGCCAAAACGGGATGGCGACCATGGCATCCGAGGCGTGTGCGGTAACGATCATAGCGGCGGCAACGGGCAAGATGGGGTCCTTTGGATTGTGGGTTTAGACAATGCCCGTACATAGTACATGGTTGGCGGGCGTGGCGACCCTATTGCTCGGTAAACGGTCGGGACCGGGTGGGGGCGTAGGTACCATGTTTGGGGATCTGGGTTGATGCTGAACGTGATGGGGGCGTGGCTGAATAGGAGGGATGTCTAAATTTTGAGCAGCGCTCAAAATTTATCCGGTCGGCTTACGCCGACCGCGCTGCGCTAAAAACGCGCCATGGGCGCGTTTTCTTCACGCTTCGCGCCCTGGCGGGTTCGAATCCCTCCTCCTGCGCGTAATTGAAATGTGCCCAAAAAGAAAAAAGCCCCATTGCTGGGGCTCATACCATCTAATGGCGGAGGAGGAGGGATTCGAACCCTCGTGACCTTATACAGGCCAAACGGTTTTCGAGACCGCCGCATTCAACCACTCTGCCACCCCTCCGCGTGGGGTAAATCGGCGCGCCTGAAAGACGCGCCGCAGAATAAG
>CABUGR010000276.1 GCA_902491135.1 uncultured Collinsella sp.
CACTCACCAAGCGAGCGAGCGGCAGGGTGATGACCAGATAGAACAGGGCGGCAACCACGTACGGTGTAATGGAGCCCGTCGTGGCCACGATGGTACGGGCGTTCATGACGATCTCGACCACACCCACGGCGGCAAGCAGCGACGTATCCTTGTAAAGCAAGATAAACTCGCTGGTCAGCGTAGGCAAAACATTGCGGAACGTCTGCGGAATCATAACGTAGAGCAGCGTCTGGAACGCGTTCATGCCCAGCGAACGCGCAGCCTCGTTTTGGCCCTTGGGGATCGATTGAATACCGGCACGGAAGATCTCGCATAGGTACGCAGACGAGTTCATGGCCATGACGATAACGCCCAAGACATAGTCGTCCACCTTGACGCCGGCCAACGGCAGACCGAAGAACGCGATATAGATCTGCAGGAACGCCGGCGTACCGCGGATGATATTCACATAGATGCCGGCAAGGCAACGCAGGATGCGCGACTTGGAGATGCGCATGAGCGACAAGGCAAAGCCAAAGGGAATTGCCAGCGGAAACGCCACAAGCACGATCGAAAGCGACATAAGGAAGCCCTTGAAGACGATCGGCAGGCTCTGGACCAAAATGACCGGGTTTAAGAACAGGCGCAGGAACATATTGGAGTTCCAAGCCTCGACCCACGGCTGCTCCTTAAGATCGGCCAAGAAGTTATCGAAGGCCGTCACGCCCTTGATCTCCACCGACGGAATCTTGGAGATCTTCTTGGTCGACCCGTCAGCGAGCGTACAGGTGCCGCTAAAGGCCTCATCGCCGCCCTCGACGGGGAAGATCACGCCGTAAACCTCGACACGGAAAAAGCCGCCGGCAGGCGCCGTCTCGCCAAAATCAATCTTGAGCGTCTGGCCGTCAGCCTTGCACGTGGGCTTCATGGGCGTACGATCCATGAGGTCCTCGCCCGAGAGCATCGTCAATCGCGTGTCATCGGTACCAAACGTCGTGCCAGCGAAAGACCGCTCAGCTCCTCATCGGCATCGGCCTGGACCTCCCAGGTAATGCGCGTCTCGGTACCGCCGACCACAGCGCTGCCCGAACCGGTGTTGGGTCGAGCGGTAATCTTTGCGGTCTCAAGCGCCTGGGCGGTCGTGGGCGCATATGTCCCCACACACACCAGCGCGAGCGCCACGGCCATGACGCAGACTAGCTTTTGGAGCAAGGCGGGCAGTGGAAAACGCTGCTCCGCAGCCCCTTTGTTCAGTCGAGACAAGGTGGCTCCTATCGTAGAAGTTGTCGGCAAAACGAGACGGAAATGCTCTCCGTCAAGAGAAGCGCAAAGGCCCTCTCCGCCAAAGCGGAAAGGGCCCGCGAGCAATCAAGTAGCTATTTTACTTGATGTTGTACTTAGCCATGAGGGCGTCAACGGTACCGTCATCGGTCAGGTCCTTGATGGCCTGGTTGATGTCGTCCTTGAGCTTGGTGTTGCCCTGGTTGATGGCGATGGCGTACTCCTCGCCGGTGCTGATCTGCTTGATGGTCTGGCAGGTGTTGAACTGCTCGGCGGTCAGCTGGCTGGCAACGGAGCGGTTGGTGACTACGGCGTCGCCCTTATCGGACTGCAGGGCGCTGAAGCACTCGGTGGCGTCCTTGTAGGGGACAATCTTGGCCTTGGGGAAGTTCTCCTGGGCAAAGGACTCGGCGGTCGAGCCAGACTGGACGATGATGGTAGCATCGGCGTTGTTGAGCTTCTCGCTGTAGTTGTCGGCCGTGATGTCGGTGTTATCGACCTTGGTCACGATAGCCTGATCGTCCATGTAGTAGGAATCAGAGAAAGTGACTTCCTTCTCACGCTCGGGCGTGTCGGTGATAGCCGCAATGGAAACGTCATACTTGGCGCCCGAAGCGACACCCGGAACCAGCGTGTCAAAGTCATTGTTGACATACTCGACATCCAGGCCCAGCTTGTCGCCGATGGCCTTGATGAGCTCAAGGTCAAAGCCCTGATAATCGCCGTTGTCATCCTTGTACTCAAACGGAGCGTACTCGGCAGAGGTGCCGACGGTGAGCGTACCATCCTTGACGAGCGCGTACTCCTTGGAGCCGTCGACCTTCTCGACCTTAGCGTCGTCAGAGCTGCTGGAACCGGCATCAGAACCAGAGGTGGCGTTGGACGAGCCGCAGCCCGTCAGTGCGAGGGCGAGCGCCATGGCACCCGTGGCGGCAAATGCGCCAAGCTTCTTGAGCTTCATAATCAGTCTCCTTCCGGTGACCTCGTTTGATTCAGAGGTCTGCAAAAACTGAGGGTTATTATGCACCCGCTTGGAAGAATCTGCAATTAGAAAACTGATTGAAACAAACCCATAACGTGAATGTAGCACTCCAGTTTATGGCAGCCTTTACTGCTGCAATGACCTTAACAGTTTGATTTCAGCCGCATAACCTGCAAGTTCGTTCGGAGTCTCCAAA
>CABUGR010000277.1 GCA_902491135.1 uncultured Collinsella sp.
TCGCGCTGACGCTGCGAGTCCCGCGCGGCCTGCACGGTCAGCGAACGACGGCCCTCATCATCGAGCGAACGGTCTTGGCGCAGCTTGGCCTGTGCGGCACGCATGCGGCGCTTGATGGTGTAGAGCTCGAGCGTATCGAGCATAAACACAATGTTCGTCTCGGTGGGGTGCTTGCTCGTCGCCGAGATGCGCCCGGCACTCACAAGCGTTGCCGCCTCGGGACACACCGAGCGTGCCGCATCCATGCAAGCTGCAGGATCGGTTCCCGGCGGCGTAGCCAGAACGGCCCATGCGATGGACTCGTGACGTGGGTCAACCCACTCGATGGAGCAGATGCGGTCGGCATACGTGCGGAACAGGTCGGGGTAGCTCGTGAGCATCGTCAGCAGCTCGCGCTCCCCTGCCAAGGACTTGCGCTCAAGATCGGTCAGAACCATAGGGGCCGAAGCGTCTGCCGGGGCACCGGCGGGCTCAGAGCCCATACCATGAGGCACATCGATTGGCGGCAGATCATCGACGACCTCTACAGGCGCGGCACCGTAGGCATCGAGCGGGACATAGTCGTACGGCTCTTCTTCGACCGGCGCGGACACCGGCGGCGTCGCGCCCGACGCCCAAGCGCCGCGACCGGCATCGCGAGAACTCGACGCCCGACTGCCCGACCCGCCGGACCGTTCAGCCTGCGCCCGCTGACGTTCATAGTTCTGTTCGCGGCGGCGCTCCGCATCTTCGCGCTTGGCGACATCGCGAAACACGCGGCCCGAGCTCGCGCGCACTGTCTCCAGATCCAAGCCCAGCAGATCGGCAATCTGGATAAAGTACGTATCGATCATATAGCTGTCGCGCAGCGGATAGATAAGCGTCAGCGCGTCCTCAAGCGCCTTGGCGCGACCGCCCGGCGTGGTGATGTCGCTCGACTCCTGCAGCGAACGGTAGACAAAGTCCATAAGCGGCTCGGCAGCGTCGATGCGCGCCTGCAGCTCCTGGCCGCCGTGCGCCGTAATAAACTCCATAGGGTCGTTGCCGTCGGGCAGCACCACGCAGCGCAGGTCCATAGAATCCTGCTCGATAAACTGAATCGCGCGACGGGCGGCCTTTTGACCGGCGGCATCGCCGTCAAACATATACACGATGCGCTTGGCAAAGCGAGTAAGCGTCTTGACGTGATGCTCCGTGAGCGCGGTGCCCAGCGTGGCGACAACGTTTTTAATCCCCGCCTCCCAGCAGGCAATGCAGTCGGTATAGCCCTCCACCACGATGGCGGTATCCTGCGCGACGATAAACTCCTTGGCCCAATTAAAACCGTAGAGGTTTCGCTTTTTATGAAACACGCTCGTCTCGGCGGTGTTGAGATACTTAGGCTGGCCGTCGCCCATAATGCGACCGCCAAAGGCGATGTTATGCCCTTGCTCGTCAAAGATGGGAAACATCACGCGGTCGTAAAAGCGGTCGGCTCACGGCCACGTTGGCATCGATCATCTCCTGCGGGGTAAAGCCCGCCTGAGACAGGTGCGACACCAGCATATTGCGGCCCGGCGCAAAACCCAGACAGTAGCGGCGGCAAACGTCGCCACCCATGCCGCGGCTGGCAAAGTACTCGCGCGGACGGCCGTCCTTACCGCGCATAAGCATGGTGTGGTAGAACTGGGCCGTCTCGGCGCACAGATCGTAGATACGGGCACGCTTGGTGCCGCGCTCGCGGCGATCTCCGGTGTCATGCAGCTCAATACCCGCGCGATCGGCCAAATAACGGATTGACTCGGGAAAGCTCAGGTTCTCGCGCTTCATGATATACGTGAAGACGTCGCCACCCTCGCCGCAGCCAAAGCAATGCCACACCTGCGTGGCGGGAATAATGTGGAAGGACGGCGTCTTTTCGCCATGGAAGGGGCAGCATCCCCAAAACTCATGGCCGCGGGGCTTGAGCTCGACCGTTTCCTGCACGATGGCAACCAGGTCAGACGCAGCGCGTACCTGGTCTTTTTCCTCATCGCTAATCACGGATGCTCACCCCCTGCTTGCCCAAGTTGTGACGAATGTCCTCGATATTACCCTCGACGGTCGCGATCAACTCATCCAGCGAATCGAACACGCGCGACGGACGCAGCCAACGCGTAAACGCCAGCGAAACAGAAGAGCCGTACAGGTCGCCCGTATAACCAATTAAATTAGCCTCGAGATGCGCCGAAGCGACAACGTCGGCATACGTCGGCGGCAGTCCGACGTTCACGGCAGCGGGCCACGCGGTGTCATCGACCAGCACCAGACCCTCATACACGCCATCGGCAGGCACCTGAATACCGTCGGGAACCTGCAGGTTTGCCGTGGGAAAGCCCATGCCAGAGCCCTCGTGACGGCCGCGAATAACACCGCCACGCACCATATACGGACGGCCGAGTAACTCAGCAGCAAGCTCCACATGGCC
>CABUGR010000278.1 GCA_902491135.1 uncultured Collinsella sp.
CTTGCGAGAATTGCTCAGCTTATTGATCAGCGCCTCGAGACGCTCGCCGTCCTCGGCCGTCTGGGCAATAACCAAAATCGTATCGTTGCCGGCAAGCGAGCCAAGCACATCGGGCAACTCTGCCGCATCAACGGCGGCGGCGATGCCGGAAGCCGTACCAGGCTGAGCCTTGATCATAACCAGATTATCGGTGCGCAGAACGCCCGTTACGAGCTCGGAAACCATACGCTGCAGGTGCAGGTCCTCTGCCAGAACATAGATACCCTCGGGGAGCTTACGCAGCCCCATATCGGCAATATCGCGAGAGACAGTCGCCTGCGTGCAATCAAAGCCCATAGCGCGGAGCTCATCGACCAGCACGCGCTGCGTGCGGACGTCCTTATTGCGCACAATATCTCTAATGGCATCCTGGCGCCCATTGCGTTTTTTAGCCATACAAACCCTCTCTCCAAAAGATGGCGGAGACAATCAATCAGTGACTGAATAGTTTAACGCTATTTGAAGGCTTTTGTGTATAAGAACGCATTTCGAAACAATTCTATGCAAATTTGTTTCGAAATGAGCCGTTTAGGCGGTTTTTGCGCCCGTCCGGTTAAGAAAAGCTGCCAGATGCGTACACATCACGCAGCGCGCGGGCTTGGCGCTGGCGATCGGCCCAAACAACAAACCGAGTCCCCGATGGTTATCCTTGAGCGCGGCGACCATCTGACGGGTTCGAGGCGCCTCGAGCATATCACGCATGCGGGCGGAACGCTCGATTGACGACACTCCATGCGGGCTAAGACACAAATTCTCGATGCAGGCGACCAGTCCGGCAAAGTAGAACTTTTGGCTTGCCAGCTTGAGCCGACCACCGCTATCTGCTTCCGAGAGTGAGTCCGCAAGCTCGTCGAGCGCTCGAGTGTCATCGGATATCCTGGCATACATGGTGGGATCAAAGGCATCTGTAAGCTTAGGTGCCACCGCGTGGAAACAAGCGTCGCCGCAGCCGGACACGAATCGTGCCTGCGAGAGCGCATAAGCCATAAACTCAACCGTACGGTACGCCTTGCCGCGCGACAGGCATGCCTCAAACAGCGGACGGCTATACATCACGCCAGAGGTCTGAGCGACTAGGCCGCCCAAAATCAACTGGGGCAGCCCAGTCACCATAGAAGACTCGTCTTCTATGGCAATAGAGGCAGCATCCAAGACGCGCGAATGGCGTTCTCGATGTGCATCATAGCGGTCGAGCGACACCGTGGGGAACACTATGTCTGCCGCAGTATCGCACGCGATATCGACCATCTTGGAAAGGGACTGCGGAGCAAACCACTCATCGGCGTTCATAGCGATGATTTGAGAGCCGCGCGAGACAGCAAAACCGGCACGAAGGCAAGCGCCGCGCTTCGCGTCCTCGACGTCAATCAAATCAATATGGATGTCCCTGTCGGCAGCAACTTGAAGCGAATGGCGCACACCGGGCGCAGCATCGCGGCAAACAACGACAATCTGCAAATCGTAGAGGTCTTGGTTCTGGATACTCTCGAGCGCACGCATCGCATAGCTGGGCGAACCTTCTACCACAAGGATCACCGAAAGTCGCGGATGCGAGCCACGTCGAACCAAGTTATCCGTCCTCTCGACAGCAATGAATCAAACCGTGGTTCATGGTACACCCCGGCAATAAAAGCAATGAGACACCGGTTGTATTGCACGCCAAGAACAGATGTTGCACACGCGCAGCCCACAGATAATGGGTGTCGACGCACGACGTGTCGAGCCCTCCCCTAGTCGAGCACGACGAGCTCGGCGGGATCGTAATCCACGCCCATAAACGTAAGGCCGCAGGCAGGAGCCGTGGGGCCCGCAGCGGTACGGTCGCAAGCATCGATGACCTCGCGCATCCACTCGGGTTCACGGCGATGCATGCCAATCTCGACAAGCGTGCCCACGATCGTGCGGACCATCGAATGCAGAAACGCATTGCCCTCGATGGTAAACGTCAGGATGTCCTCGCCAAACGCAACCTCATGGCCAAACTCGGCACGCATCACGCAGCGATGCGTGGGCTTGCCAACGGCCGAGGCAACCTTGCAAAAGCTCTTAAAGTCCTGCTCACCCAAAAGCGCGGGACAGGCCGCAGACATGGCCTCGACGTCCAAGGGATAGCGATGCCACCACACGGCACCCCGTGAGAGCACGGGACGCGCGTCGCGATCGGCAATACGGTACGTATATGTACGTGAACGCGCATCAAAGCGTGCAGAAAAGCCTTTACGGGCCTTGTAGACCTCGTTTATGGCGATATCTTTGGGTAGCAGGGCATCCATAGCCCGCAGCCACCTACGGCGCGTTAGGGCGAGCTCAGCGTCCGTTACGGGCACGCTGATGTACTGAGCCACGGCATGCACGCCGGCATCGGTGCGACCCGCGCACGTCAG
>CABUGR010000279.1 GCA_902491135.1 uncultured Collinsella sp.
AAGGCGAAGGCTAATTTGATGATGGAGCTTTTGGCTCTTGACTTGGACGCTGGCACCCCTGGCACGTGGGAAGTGGATGGTTGGAAGCTCGACTGCTACATCCTCACCGCCGATGCGCCGTCCTACACCAACGCAAACCGCCTTCTGTCGGTGAATATCTTCGCTCCCGACCCGATCTGGCGAAGGGAAACGCGATACGAGTTCATGCCGGCATCGGGCACATCGTCCGACATGGGCGGCATCGATCATGAATACGACTTCCCACACGATTACGGGTCAACCGCTCGCGGCTCGAAGCTGGAAGTGGCATCGATCGCGCCGTGCGATTTCCGACTGACCATCTACGGTTACGCCGCGAAGCCGAGCATCTACATCGGAGGCAACCGCTACGGTGCGGACGTGACCGTGCCCGCTGGCGGCTTGCTGGTCATCGACTCCACCAAGAAGCGAAGCATGAAGGGCGATTCGGTGGTACTGTCCGACCGCTACGGCAACAGCCAGGACGTTTTCGCAAAGCGCGTCCGCGGCGCTGAGGGAAGCGGCTCCTACATTTACGAGCGGATCAAGCACGGCTCCCATGACGTGACGTGGGACCAGGGCTGGGGCTTCTCGCTCGACCTGATAGAGAGGGCGGTGGCGCTGCCATGGACTTGATGCTGCAAAGCGCGAAGGGCGTGGACATAATGCCCATCGCCCCCACTGATGTTGACATGGCGTTCGGCGTGGGCAAAGACCCCGAGAACGACATGGAGCTGACCATGCCCGATGGCTCACCGAAGATGGAGCGCGGCATGTACGTTTACTGCGAGGGCACCGAATACGGCGGCATGCTCACAGGCATAGCCAGCGATGACGGCTTGACGTGGCATGGGCGCACATGGTTCGGGCTGCTCGCATCGAAGGTATTGGTACCAGATGGCGGGGTCGGCTCGCTCACCGTCAGCGGCAACGCCAACGACGTGCTTAGAAGCCTGGTATCGCGCATCGGTCTAACAGCTTGCTTCAAGATCAATGCCGCGAAGTCAACGCTCACCATCAAGAGCCACACCTTCGACAAGTACCAGGACGCATTGAACGGCATCGTGGCGATGCTTGCGAAGGCCGGCGGAAAGCTCAAGATCGTGCACGACGGCGACAAGCCCGTGCTTTCTGCCGTGCAGGCCAAGGACTGGAGCAAGGACGAGGCCTTCGACGCTGACCAGGTGGACGTGGCTATCGACATGGACTACCTGCCCGTGAACCACCTGGTGGGGCGCGGCGAGGGCCAGGACGGCGAGCGCGTAAACGTAGAGCTTTACATGGACGATTCGGGCAACGTCTCCACGTCGAAGCAGACGCTTAAAGGGGTGCTCGACAACAGCGAGTACTACAACTACAGCAGCGCCGACAAGGACAAGCTGATCGAGGATGGCACCAAGAAGCTGCAAGGGTACTGGGCTGATGCCCACTCCGTCAGCGTCGCCCTGGATGCCTCGCTCGACCTCTGCGATGTGGGCGACACGGTGGGCGGCACCGATGCAAAGACCGGCATCTTCGCAAGCGCGAAGGTGACGAAGAAGATAGTGAAGATGGACGAGCGCGGAAGCGTGACCGTCCAGTACGAGACAGGGGCAATCTAATGCGAACTGAAGGATTCATCGAATTGGTATGCGACCGAGGCGGCTGCCAGGAGCCGCCCGTGTACGCGAGCGGGGACAAGGTTGACCTGCTCGGATGGCAAAGGATCAGCGTGATAGGCGAGCGCGGTGACACCCGCGAGTTCGACCTTTGCCCCGACTGCTACGAAAGGTACCGCGCGATGCAGATGGAGCAATGCGCCCAGACCATGGCATTCATCAACGGAGGGGAGTAACGCATGGCGTTCGACGTAGTAACCGCGAAGCAGGGCAAGCCCCACGTGACAGCCGACCAGCAGGCGCTGATGCAGGCTGGCATGCTGGGCAAGGGCCGCTATGCCCTCGACGCGCTGAACAATTTGGCCTGCACAATGACCGACTCCAACACGCTCACCGTCGATACGGGCGGACTGATGGTCGATGGGCGATGGGTAGTTAACGAGGCGCAGACGAGCTTCGCAATCGCAAACGGCTCCCAGGCGCAGTTCCGCAAGGACCTGGCCGTGCTGGAGATCACCGTAGACCCATCTACGGGCGTGACCTCGCTGGAAGAGAAGGTGCTGCAAGGCGCAACCGCTGCAACAGAGGATGCGGCGGCAGACCCGACATACGAGGCGGGCGACCTTTACACGGGACTCACCGCTGTTGTGCCGATCGCCCGCATCACGCTCAACGGATTGACCCCAACATGCACTGCCTTGCTTCCCTCGGTTGCTGACCTGAAGACGATCAGCGAGCAAACCAAGAAGCTCGGGGATTCCGTATCCCAGAAGTTGCATGGTTCAAAAAAGTTCAGCGGAACA
>CABUGR010000280.1 GCA_902491135.1 uncultured Collinsella sp.
CCGCCCTTTCGCTCTGCGAGTAGCGCGAATCCTGCAGCTCGACATAGCCTTGCCTAAGGCCTCCGCTTTGCGGGGGCCTTTTTAGTGGACATAGGCCGTGGCGCATGCATGACGGAAACCTTGCCGCATGCTTGACTGGTGGGTTCTAAATCATGCGATTCATTCTATAGCAGATTCTATGCACATTTGCCACCATAGAGTCGCAGGCGGTAGCGAGGAGTAGGCGAGTTGCGCAACTCAAATAAAAACAGCGGCCTGCGCTACACTGCAAATGGGATGGGACATGCTGGCAAGCGCATTGACCTGCGCAAAGACCTATTGGTCGAGGGATAAGTTACCATCGGGCCTCGCTGTACAAAAACTTGCCAAACACGTACCGGCAGACAACCAAAAACTCTAAGTCGCGCTATTCACGGGGTGGCTCATATGGTCCTGCAGCTACGGTGTCCATATGGTCGAGTTGAGGAGCAGGCATGGAAAACGATCTGGGCAATATGGACGACCTCGAGTTGATGCCGACGGGCGGCAGCTATATGGTGCGGCGCGATCGCTTGATGAACGAGCTCATCGTTAAAGGGCGCAAGGCGGGAATCGTTCTGCTCTACGCGCCTGACGGGTTTGGTAAAACGTCGGTGTTGCTGCAATACGTGCAGGAGGTTAAATCGGACCCCACGCGAGGGCCGGTTCGGATTATCGAGGCCGACCGCGCGATTGGACGCGAGCTCTTTATGCAGCTCGAGGTTGTCGCCGATGAGCTCAAGGACAAACCGCATTCGCTCGTTGCGATCGACAACGTGCCCAATCTCGAGCTGCGCGAAACAGAGGACCTCATCGATCGAATCCGCAGCTTACGTGCTACGGGGACGGGGGTCTTTATTACTTGCCGCCCCTCCAACCGATTGCTTATCCACGGGCTGGGCGATTCTGTAAAAGTCAATGCGCAGATGCTCAAGGTGCACGCCTATGAGTATTCGTCATGGGCCACGGCGTTCTCAATCAGCACATCGCTTGATTTCTATCGGCTCACACAGGGTGTACCCGAGCTGGTATCTGCCCTGCAGACGGGAATGTATGGACAGGGCGATGTTGCCGGGTTGCTCGAGAACGAAATCGTCAACGTGTACGGTGCGGCGCTGGCCGATCTCGCATCGCTCGAGAACAACCTGTTGTTTACCGTTGCCTGTTTGATGGTACTGATGGGCGAGGGCCGCATTGCGGAGCTAGAGGCGTGCGGCGTGAGGCTTTCGATGGTCGACCAGTCCATCTTTGTGCGCGATTATCCGATTTTTGGCGTGGATCCGTCTGATCGCACCTTTAGGTGTTTGGGCGCTAAGGACAACGCGCGCCTGAGGCTGCGAAAGCTTGTTGCCGAGATCCGTCTCGAACTTGTATCGCGGGCTGCTCGCATTTTGCTCAAGGCGGGCCGATGCGGCTATGGACCTGGTCGACGCGTTCTTGGACCGCCATGTGGTATTGGAACTTGCCGGGCAGTATGGGGCCGATCTTGCCCTGACCGGGCACGGAGGGGACATTTGCCGTGCGGCGTCGGCGATGATCAATGCGGAAAAGCAGGAGCAAGAGCCGGCACCCGCCGAGGCACTCGGCGTGTATCTGGCGGCTGTCAGCGTGTGCAATACAAAGCTCGCAAGGTATATGGCGTCCGTTATCGAACGTGCGGGTGATCAGGCGGCGCACGAGGTCGATCCCGCTACCTGGAAAATAGCCCAGGCGCTCACCATCGCCTTTTATGGCGACAATGACCTGGGGCTTCCCGCCAACCCTGTTGTGCAAGAACAGACATCCTGCGAGGTGCTCGACATGCTGTCCGCGCATATCGAGGTCAAGCGCCACCTAACCGAGCGAGCGGAAGACGGCAATGTTCTCGCGAAGCTCAAGGCATGCAAAGCCTATGATTGCGAGCTCGATATCGCGGGGATTCTCATACAGGCCGACCATATGCTGGTGGAGCTGTTCGACGGCTCGTTTGCTAAACCCGACGAGCGCGATGACAAGATGGCGCAGATACTCGAGGCGCTCGATATCCGCGGGCTTAAGGCGCCATCCATTTGGCTGCGTATGGTGCTCGCGGCGCGGCGCCTGCTCGCGGGCTTGCTCGTGACCGACGATGTGGCGTTTGGCGAGCTCGACCGCTTTGCGGTGCGTGTTCGTGACAATCAAATTCAGCTGTTTGGGTTATTGCTGGAGGGTTGGCAATCGCTGGCGGAGGGGCGGCCGGTCAACGCGAAGTTCCGCGCGGTTCAGGTGCTCAAGCTCGCCGACGAATCGATTGCGTACATGCGCGAAAACGCATTGCTGCTGGAGCGCGCGGCATATCTGCGTAACACCTCGATGGTTTCGGTGCGCGAGGAAGCGGAGTTGCTCGATATAAGCCAGACGCAGGTTGGTGGAGCGGAG
>CABUGR010000281.1 GCA_902491135.1 uncultured Collinsella sp.
CGCGTGCCTCGGTGTGCCTGTGCCACCCAACGAGGGCGACCCTTTGGCGGACAGCGAGCCCGCGACGCTCGACGCCTCGATCGCTGCCAAGCGATCCATGCTGCTTAACGGCGGCGTAGCCCTGTGGGATGTGATTGAGAGCTGCGACATTAAGGGCTCGAGTGACGCGAGCATTCGCAACGTTGTGCCGGCACATATCGAGCGCATTACCGGCGCAGCTCCCATTGAGCAGGTGATATGCAACGGTGGTACAGCTGGCCGGCTCTACAAGCGCTATCTACAGGAGCGGACGGGTCTGTCCGCAGTCGTATTGCCGTCAACTAGTCCCGCTAACGCGGCTTGGCGTCTGGAGCGTCTTGTCGAGCGCTGGTGCGAGGCAGTTGACTGGACCGCACGGTAGTCTAGATCCTTGATTGAGCATGGGTGCTGAGGCGTTTCATGATGGCATGCCAGATCGGTGCGGGCAGCGCGGGCTTGGCGCGCACCATGCCGTCGGCATCGACGCTACCGGCATTGCCACCGCCAAGCAGCTGCGCATGCTCAACGGAGCAGCCCATGCGCACGGCGCCCACGAGCTTATCCGTCGCTTCCGAAAATGGTCGGCGCAAGAGGCCCATGCGTGGGGAATGGCGAAGCGCTGCAATGCCGCTGCCGGCACAGATGACAACGCCGTCGCACCATGGCAGGTCACGTAGAAGACATGCCCGGTACAGGCGGTCGAGGACTTCGTCCGCTTGCTTGTTGTTTTTTGACAGGGCCTGGACGACGACATAGATGCGTGTCTCTGTATTCCTAAGGGGATCGAGTATCTGCTCGACAGCGATCATCGCCTCATCGTCAAATGCATCATCAACAGCGAGCACCATGCCATCGACTGCACCGGTGTCATTTGCCTTCAAGTCGACTGGGCGGGGGAGCGCGGTGCCAGAAAGCTGGGCATAGGCGGCGATGGCATCCTGCAGGTCCCAAAGCAAAAACTCAAGATCGGCGCTATCGGGAATACTGACATACGCAATGGTTTGCAGCGTTTTGGGCTTATCGCCGCGTGCGGTCGCCTCCATGCCGCCTCCTTTCCGGTTGGTTTCCGTTTAGGTTACACCGTCTGGCGGCGCCTCGCCGCGCTATCCTAGTGCAACCCTTACGAAAGGAACGCCATGCGCCTGCCCATGAATACCTCGCTTGCCACGCTCAAGCCCTCCGGCATCCGTCGGATTAACGCGCTCGCTGCCCAGCACCCAGGATGCATTGCGCTCGCGCTCGGCGAGCCCGATTTTCCTACACCCGATGTGATTAGCGCCGAGGTGACGGCCGCGCTGGGCCGCGGCGACACGCACTATCCGCCCAACAACGGTCGCCCCGCCCTGCGCGAGGCGCTGTCTGCCTACATGGGGGACGCGGGCCTGGCGTTTTCGGCCGACGAGGTCATCCTGACCGACGGCGCGACCGAGGCCCTGTCGGCGACATTCATGGCTATGCTCAACCCCGGCGACGAGGTCATTATCCCCACGCCAGCCTTTGGCCTGTACGAGAGCATCGTCGTGGCCAACCACGCCAAAGCGGTCTTTTTGGATACGGAGCCTGCGCAATTCCAGATTGACGAAGACGCACTTCGTGCTTGCGTGACACCGGCGACCAAGGCCATCGTCATCTGCTCGCCCAACAATCCTACGGGTTGCATCCTCGACGCGGCGTCGCTCGATGCCGTGGCGCGCGTGGCAGACCGGGCGGGCATCTACGTGGTCTGCGACGACGTATACAACCGCCTGGTCTATGTGGATGACTACGAGCGCTTTGCCCGGCGCCACCCGGAGCTACGCGAGCAGACGGTGGTCATCGAGAGCTTCTCCAAGCCCTGGGCTATGACCGGCTGGCGCCTGGGTTGGCTCGCAGCCGCAGCCCCCGTCATCGCCGAGATCGCAAAGGCGCACCAATACCTAGTATCGAGCGCCGTTTCCTTCGAGATGGACGCCGCAGCCCGAGCCCTGACCGTCGACCCAACCCCCATGCTCAAAGTCTACCAAGCCCGCCGCGAACGCGTACTCGCATCCCTTAATAACATGGGCCTAGACGTAGTGGAACCAGCCGGCGCCTTCTACGCCTTCCCCAGCATCAAACAATTCGGCCTAACCAGCGAAGCCTTCTGCATCAAAGCCATCAAAGAAGCCAACGTAGCCCTAGTCCCGGGCGACTGTTTCGGCACCGAAGGCCACATCCGCCTAAGCTACTGCGTCTCCGACAAAGATCTAGACGAAGGCCTCCACCGCCTGTCAACCTTCGTTTCGACCTTGTAGTCCTTAGGGATGCAACACATCAGCCCACCGACATAAGGGTTATGCGTGGGGTGCGTCGCTCAACGGACACGAGGATTCGCAACAAAGGCAACGTAGCTCCGGCCGGGAGGGGCAGGGG
>CABUGR010000282.1 GCA_902491135.1 uncultured Collinsella sp.
ATAATCAACCCAATCCGCTGAAATGCAATCAGTTAACGAGTTTCGCCAGACGCTCGGCCTCTACCCCGCTCTAGCAAGCCACCAGGCGATGAGATAATGCCCACGACTATCAACGTAAGCAAGGAGCGCGCTATGGCAGACAACGAGACCAAACCCTCGGCGAACGACGGCCGAGAGGAGCTCGTGGCAAAACAGCTCGCATCGACCAAAATCCACCTCGCGCTCACTCAGAAGCGGGTGGACGTCTCCGGCGCCATCAAGCTACCGCTCGAGCGAATTCCCCAACTCGGCGTGGCGTTCGCCTCGCTCCGCTCGATGTTTCGCACCGTCACCAACACGGTGAGTGTGCCCACGCTGCTCCAGGCGACTGACAAATATGGTAGCCCGCTCGATCCGTCGAAACTCAACACGTTCAAGGACGGCAGCGGTCTCACAGGGGGCTACCGCGACGCCGCCAAGGGCCTTGGGCAGGCGCGCTTCCACGTAGTCGAGGGCGACATCGCCACGAGCGTCACGCAGGTGCCTTACGATCCAACATCGCTATTCATGGCAGCCGCAATCGCGCAGATAAACCAAAAGCTCGACTCCATCCAGGAGTCCGTCGACGAAATGTTCGAGTACATGCGTCAGCGCGACAAGGCCAACATGCGTGGCAACCTCAAGACGCTCGCAGACATCCTCAACGGTTACGGCCTCAACTACGGCAACGCCACCTACATGGCAAACGCCCATATGAAGGTGCTCGACATCAAGCAGTCGTCCGCGCAGGACATGGAACTCTTCCGCTCGCAGGCACAGGCGGATCTGAAAAAGAAAGGGTTCATCGAGGTGCGAGACGGCTTGGGCAGACGCCTCGACAAGGTGCTCGACTACCTCAAAGACTGCCAGCTCGCCACCTACATCCACGCGTTCTCGCTGTTCCTCGAACCCATGCTCGCCCAGAACTTCGAGCCCGCAAAGCTCGCGGACGCCACTGCGAAGATCGAGGCTGATTCGATCGCGTACCGCGAGCTCTACACCGACTGCTACAACGCACTCGAAGCGGGGGCTGTCGACACCGTCGATGCGGCACTGCTGGGCGGTATCGCGTCCGCGGGCAAATTGCTCGGTCACGCCATCGCAAAGACCCCCGTGGGCGACCATACACTCATCGACGAGGCGCTCGAAGGCGCAGGAGAGAGCATCGGAAAGTTCAACGACAAGCAATCCGAGAAACTCCTCGAAAAGCTCCATCAGGCAAAGACGCCCGACGTCACGCCGTTCAAGCAGAGCGTAAAGGAGATCGACACCCTCTACAACCGCCCCGCGCAGATCGCCGTGGACGCCGAGAACGTCTACATCTTGCCTGCCAAGCAGCAGGAAGAGTAACGATACGCGACAGGCACGCGCCATGCAGACAGCTAACGCCCCTACCTTCCCGCCGCCTTCAGCTTCAGCAGCAGGTCGCCCAGCTCGGGGCACTTGCTAGAAAGGCGCGTCTGAGCTCGCTCGCCCATCCCCCACCGCTGGCGGACTTCCTGGGCGCGCGGGCTCACGCGGTAGTCCCCGTCCATCACCTGCTTGAGCAGCTTGGCGGTCACGCGCGCATCGGCAAGGGCGCTGTGGGCGTGACCCGTCGGCTCGTCGAACTCGATGCCAAACCACGTCGCCGCGCCACTCAAAGAGACGCACCCGTGGCTGCCCACGTCCATGATCGAGGTGTAAAACGCCTGCAGGTCGGCCCAGTCCGTAGGAAATGCGGAAAGATCAATGTGCTTTGCCTGGCACTCGGTCAAAAGCTGTCGACGATCCGCCCCGCTCCAGCAAACTATCTGGGCGGAGTAGCGACCGATCCAATCGCAGAGCCTTTTGATCACCACGTAGAGCGGATCGGCCATCGCGGTGTCCACGGCCGATATCCCCGTAAGCTCGCGGACAGGGAACGCAACGCCTTCGGTAAATTCCGTCTGCACACACTGCGAAAACTCGCCCATAACGTTGCCGTGATAGTCGAGCTTGACGGCGCCGACCTCGATAATCTCGTTGCGCAGCCCACGGCGCTGGCGCTGCTTTGGCACCGGCGCAAACTCAAAGTCCAGCACAATCTGGCACGCAAAGTTCGTCGTATCGATAGCCGAGATACACGGCGTCTTTTCAGCTGACACGGTTAGGGCCTTTCTCCGTTGCTTGCCGCTTGTTACATAAGCGGCTACATTGCCGTAAGGATAGGTGGCCGCGCGGACATGAAAGCTGGGCGCAATACCATGCGCCAGGCACACGCCATGCAGACGGCCCCAAGAGAGTTGCCCGCTCTATTCAAATGCATGAAAAAGATTTAGGCCCGGTGACTTGAATCAGCGGTCATCCCGGGCCCATCAATATGCAGTGTACCTACAGAGGGCTGGTTAATCAAA
>CABUGR010000283.1 GCA_902491135.1 uncultured Collinsella sp.
TACTGACCGGTAATGACCGCGCAGCCGGCGCCAACGCCAACGCAAAAGCCAATGCAGAGCTCGGTGAGCACCATCGTGGCTTGAATACCACCCAGCGCGAGCTTGCCGCCAAACTGGCCAACGATATACGTACCGATAAGCGTGTAGGCCTGCTGAAAAAACGAACTAAAAAAGATGGGAACGCACAGCGACAGCAATTGCTGCCAAATGACACCTTGCGTTACATCGATCGCCGTAGATTTCTTAGCCACACGCCCTCCCCACACGCATACGTCAAACAGCAAAACAGCAATTTAAAACCAAAGCCAAATCCAGCTTAGCACCGACTGGCGGCAACCGAAACACCCCGAATTAGAGCACAGTGCGGAATAACTGCCTAGTGATACAAACCCGGCTGGTAGTGATACTCATTGCTCACGTGCGGGCACAGCTGCCAAAAGGCGACGGCGCTCGCCGCGGCCACGTTAAGCGAATCGACCCCGTGCGCCATCGGAATGCGCACCGCGTGGTCACAGCCGGCAATGGTCTTGGCGCCCAAGCCGGCACCCTCGGTACCCATAAAGATTGCCAAGCGGTCAATCTCCTGCAGCACGGGATCGTCCAGCGATACGGAATCGTCCGTCAACGCCATAGCGGCACACGAAAAACCGGCATCGTGCAACGCGCTCAGACCATCATGCGGCCACACACGAGCCTCGCTGCCAATGCGCGTCCACGGCACCTGAAACACGGTGCCCATGCTCACGCGGGCCGAGCGACGATACAGCGGATCGCAGCACGTAGGGCTCACCAGAATTCCGTCGACATTGAGCGCGGCACCCGAGCGGAAAATCGCGCCGACATTGGTGTGATCGACAATACTCTCAAGCACGCACACACGCACCGGACGATCCCCCGCCGCCTCGACGACACCGCCCAAGAACTCATCAACCGGAATCTGACGCGGGCGACGGAACGCCGCGAGCGCACCACGCGTCACGTTAAAGCCCGTCAACTGCTCCATGAGCTCCATGGAGGCCACGAACACGGGAACCGGACCCGCTCCCTCGCGCACGACAAGCTGGTCAAACAGCGGCATCATCTGGTCGAGCCAGCGCTCGCCCAAAAGAAAGCTCACCGGCTCATATCCGGCGCGAACCGCACGCTCGATGACCTTGGCACTCTCAGCGATAAAAATGCCCTTCTGCGGCTCCAGCACGCAGCGAAGCTCACGCTCGGTCAGTCGCACATAGGCATCGAGCCGCTCGTCCTCGAGCGAATCAATTCGCAGAACCTCAACGGCATCAGTCATAGCAGCCAGCCCGCACCCTTCTTTACAGCACATCTATACCAAACGAGGCGACGCTAAGCGCCGCCCCATGCATTCAATCAACCCGATGATACCGTTCACGCCAGACGATTTACGCCTCGATGCGACGATACGTCACGAACTCATAATTGACGCCCTCGTCACCCTCACCGGCGGCAATCGTCGCGACCCCGCTACGCTGCGCAATCTCCCACGCGGGATCGGCGTCCAAGTCGGGAAAGTACGTGTCCACGACATGCACGCAGTGGTTATGAGTGACCTCGGCCTCCACGCAGTACGGCAAAAACTGCCGATAGACATCGCCGCCACCGATCACCCAGGCAACGAGCTCATCGGCAACCGCAGAGAGCGCTTCGTCAACGCTATGCACCACGTCGACGCCCTCGCGGGTAAAGCCCATATCGCGCGTAAGCACGATATTGCGGCGGTTCTTGAGAGGACGCCCGCCGGGAAAACTCAGCAGCGTCTTGCGTCCCATGATAACCGGGCAGCCCTTGGTGCAGGCCACAAAATGGCGCATATCGGCGCGATTGGACACCACCATGTCGCCCTCGCAGCCAATACCCCAGTCGTCACACACGGCGACGATGGCAGAAAGCTTACACGTCATGCGCGTCACCTACACCGCAATGGGGATGTTCTTGACCTGAGGGCCGTGCTCATAGCCCTCGACGATCAGGTCATCGGTCGTAAACGCATAGAAGTCATGCACATCGGGGTTGAGCGTTACCTTGGGTGCCGCAAACTGCGGACGCTCGATAAGCTCGCGGACGATATCGACATGACGATCATAGATATGGGCGTCGGCGATCACGTGCAGCAGCTCACCGGGAATCATATCGACCGACTGCGCGACCATCATCAGCAAAATGGCGTACTGGCACACGTTCCAGTTGTTCGCGGCCAAAATGTCCTGGCTGCGCTGGTTGAGAATCATGTTGAGCGTCGGCTTGTCGTCCTGAGGACGCTGCGTCACGTTATAGGTCACGCTATAGGCGCACGGATAAAGGTGCATCTCGGACAGATCGCTAAACACGTACGTATTGGTCATAATGCGACGACTATACGGCGTGTGCTTAAG
>CABUGR010000284.1 GCA_902491135.1 uncultured Collinsella sp.
CCAGGCTGCTGGCCTCGAGGTCTCGAGCATCCAGGACAAGACCCCCATTCCGCACAACGGCTGCCGCCCCAAGAAGCGTCGCCGCGTGTAACTGAAAGGATCGTATCAATATGGCAATCGACAGGACTCCTGTTCTTAAGCGCTGCCGTCAGCTCGGGATCGATCCCGCTGAGCTCGGTTACAGCAGCAAGAAGGAATCTATCCGTCAGCCCAAGCGCCGTCGCAAGGAATCTGAGTACGGCATGCAGCTGCGCGAGAAGCAGAAGGTCAAGTTCATCTATGGCGTTCTGGAGAAGCAGTTCCACGGCTACTTCAACAAGGCCCGCAAGATGAACGGCGTCACCGGTGAGAACCTCATGATCATCCTTGAGTCTCGCCTCGACAACGTCGTCTTCCGTCTTGGCTTCGCCCGCACCCGCAAAGAGGCTCGTCAGTCCGTCCGTCACGGTCACTTCACCGTGAACGGCAAGCGCGTGGACATCCCGTCCTACCGCGTCAAGGCCGGCGACGTCGTCGCTGTCGGCGAGAAGTTCCGTGACCTCCTCCCCATCAAGGAGGCCCTGATTTCCTCCGAGCGCTTTGAGGTCCCTGGCTGGCTCGAGGTCGATATCGAGAAGCTGTCTGGTAACGTGCTCGCTCTGCCGACGCGTGAGCAGATCAGCGGTGATATCAACGAGCAGCTCATCGTCGAGCTCTACTCTAAGTAGTCCATCCGGGCTGCTGAGGCTGGAGGTAATACATGTCAGAATTCATTAGGCCTCAGGTTCAGGTCGAAGAGATCAACGAGACGTCTGCTCGTGTCTCCGTCGAGCCGCTCGAGCGTGGTTACGGCGATACGCTGGGTAACTCCCTTCGTCGCGTTCTTCTGTCCTCGCTCGAGGGTGCCGCCGTCGAGGCTATTCAGATCGATGGTGCGCAGCACGAGTTCATGACCATCCCTAACATGGTCGAGGATGTCACCGACATCGTCCTGAATGTCAAGGGTCTTGTCTTCAGGGCTCTCGGCACGACCGACGAGGCGACCGCCACCATCTCGGTTGACGGCCCCTGCGAGGTCACCGGTGCGGACTTCTTTATTCCGTCCGAGTTTGAGCTGGTCAACCCCGAGCAGCACATCGCTACGCTCACCGAGGGTGGCCATCTCACCATGAGCATGCGCATCGGCTATGGCCGCGGCTATGTTTCTGGCGAGGCCAACAAGCGCGACAACGATCCCATCGGTGTGATCCACGTCGACTCGCTGTACTCGCCCGTTCACCGTTGCGCCAAGCTCGTTGAGGCTTGCCGCGTGGGTCAGCACACCGACTACGACCGCCTTGTCCTCGAGATCGAGACCAACGGCTCCATCGCCCCGCGCGACGCCGTGGTCCAGGCTGCCAATATCATCAACCAGCATATGGCCGCCTTTATGAATCTTGCCGAGACCCCCGAGGTCGAGGAGGAGGCTTCGATCTTCGCTCCCGAGGTCACCAACGACAACGCCGAGCTGGACAAGCAGATCGAGGATCTGGACCTTTCCGTCCGTTCCTACAACTGCCTTAAGCGCGCCAGCATTCACTCGGTCCGTCAGCTCGTTGAGTTCTCGGAGAACGATCTGCTCAACATCCGTAACTTCGGTGTTAAGTCGATCGAGGAAGTGAAGGACAAGCTTGAGTCCATGGGCCTGAGCCTGAAGGCTTAATGCTTCGCATATTTGAGGAGAAACTAGACCATGCGTCACAACGTTAAGAAGGGCCTGAAGCTCGGCACCGATGCGAGCCACACCAAGGCCATGAAGAAGAGCCTTGCTAAGGCCCTCTTCGAGAACGACCGCATCAAGACCACCGAGACCCGCGCTAAGGCGCTGCGTTCGGTCGTCGATCCGATCATCACTTGGGCCAAGAAGGGCGACCTGCACTCTCGTCGTCTGGCTATCGCCAAGCTCGGCGATAAGCAGCTCGTTGCCGAGATCTTCGACAAGGCTGCCCAGGGTATGTGGCAGGATCGCAACGGCGGTTATACCCGCATCATGAAGCTCGGTAACCGCAAGGGCGACAACGCTCCCATCGTTATCATGGAGCTCGTCACCGAGCCTTGCACGCCTAAGGCCAAGAAGGCTGCTCCGGCCCCCAAGAAGGCCGCTGCTCCCAAGAAGGTCGAGGCTGCCGAGGAGGCTCCTGCTGAGGAGACCGCTGAGTAGACAATCCGTCTGCATAGGCTATATTCGAGGGGTACGTTCGCGTACCCCTCTTTTTTTGTCGAAATGCCATTGCCTGTTTGTTGGGAGCGCCCATGACCGCGCCGTCTGATTTCAATTCGATTCCAGAGCTCGATGCCACGCTCGTTTTCCGCGTGGCATACGATGGCTCGTTCTATAGCGGCTTTGCCGAGCAGCCGGGACAGA
>CABUGR010000285.1 GCA_902491135.1 uncultured Collinsella sp.
GCTGCTCGCCACGATGGGCGTCGATCTCCAAGTCGGGCTGAGCCTCCTCGATAGCGTCGACGATCTCCTGGAAGGCCTCATCGGACAGCTCCTCGCCGGCCAGAATCGTCAGCGCGTCACCCTCCTCTTCCTCCTGCATGCGGTTGATGCAGTCGAGCGTGACCTGCTTCACGTCGGAGCCGACCACGTCGATGGAGCCGGCGATGATACCCATGACGTCACCGGAGTGAATCGGAGAGCCGTCAGAGGCACTGGAATCGCGCACGGCGCGGACCTCGCTGATGGCGTCGACCATGGCAGCGACGGCGTCCTCGAGCTCGGAATCGGGCAGGACCGCGAACAGCGCGGAGAACGCCTGCGGAACGGTCTTGGTGGGAACGACGGCGACCTTCTTGTCGGTGCAGGCAGAGGCTGCGGCCTCGGCAGCCATGCGGATGTTGCCGTTATTGGGCAGGATGATGACCGAGGTCGCGTTGACCTGGTCCACCGCGCCCAGCAGGTCGGCGGTTGAGGGGTTCATGGTCTGGCCACCCGAGACGATCACGTCGACGCCGAGGGACTTGAGGATGTCGGCCTCACCGGAACCGGCAGCAACGGCGACAAAACCCAGCGCCTTGGCGGGCTCGGCGGCCTTTTCCTGATCCTCGTGGATCTTGGCGGTACGGTCGTGGGCCTCCATCTCCATGTTGTGGATAAAGACCTCATAGATCTGACCGAGCTGCAGCATGTGCTCGAGCACCAGGTTGGGGGTGTTGGAGTGCACATGGATCTTGTAGTCGGGATAGGCGCCCACGAGCAGCTCACAGTCGCCCATGGAGCCTAGGAACTTAAGGCACTCGTCCTCGTCAAACGGGGCGTCGGCCTTAAAGAGGAACTCGTTGCAGTAGCGGAACTCCGAGCCCTCCCAGTCGTCGTTAGCCTCGATCTCAACACGGCCAAGAGCGGCATCGCGGGCAGAGCCGGCGGAGTCAAACGTAGCGGAGAAATCCTCGACAACGGTGCTGCGACCAAGCGCGGCGGCAACAAAGTTCTCCAGGAAGATGGCAAATCCAAAGGCGCCGGAGTCGACCACGCCGTTCTCCTTCAGAACGGGCAGCAGGTCGGGCGTGCGGGCGACGGACTGGTACGCCTCAACGACGATGGCATCGAGCGCATCCTCAGCCGAGAACTTCTTCTTCTCGCACTCATCGGCCTTGGTCGAGACATCGCGCAGGACCGTGAGGATCGTGCCCTCGATGGGCTTGCGGACAGCCTGGAAGGCGACCTTGACGGCACGACGGAAGGCGAAGGCAATGTTGGCGGACGTAATAGGCTCGTCGGCAGAGACAAGGCCCTCGGCCACACCGCGCAGGATCTGCGAGGTAATGACGCCGGAGTTGCCGCGGGCACCCATCAGGGAGCCGTGTGTGATGGCGCCGGCGATGGCCTCCATGTCGGCATCGGCAGGAAGAGCGGAGAGCTCCTTGGTCACCGAGGCGAGCGTGAGCGACATGTTGGTACCGGTGTCGCCGTCGGGTACGGGGAAGACGTTGAGCTTGTTGATCTCCTCGGCCTTGTCGGAAACGGCAGCCGCAGCGATCGGAAAACAGGTGCGAATGGTCTTTGCAATCATGGGTATTTGAATCTCCGTTTTCGGATGCTAGTTCAGACGGCTCTTGAGCGCGTCGATATGGATGCCGATCTTAAGGCTGGCGGGATCGATCTGGGCGATCTCCTGCAGGGTGAAGGCAACGGAGCTCGAAAGATTGTGGCAGACGGACTTCATGTTGACGCCGTTCTCGAGCACGACGTGAAGATCGACCGTAAGGCCGTTCTCGTCGGCGGAGACAAGCACGCCCTTGCGGAGGCGCTGACCGGCAAGCAGGCGCACGCTCTCGGCGCCCTGGAGCTGCTCAGCCATACCGACAACGCCATAGCACGTCATCGCGGCATAACCGGCAATATCGGCAATAACGTCGTTCGAGACGCTCAGGCTGCCGTTAATGGTCTCAGACACAAGAATCTCCTTTTCTTGGTGCTCGCGGCACCATGTCGTGGGAGCAATCATTGCATTATTCTACAACGACCGCGCCATGTTGAGGTGGCGGGCCTCGGGATTACATCCTCGACACGAAATGTTGATACGGTAACGTTCGCGAACGGCGATCGCGGCATGAAAAAACCCGCCGCATATGCGACGGGTTTTACAACCTGGCTCCCCGGGTAGGACTCGAACCTACAACAGCGCGGTTAACAGCCGCGTGCTCTACCATTGAGCTACCGAGGAATTTAAAGCCCAACGGAAAGGGCTGGAAAATTCTGGCTCCCCGGGTAGGACTCGAACCTACAACAGCGCGGTTAACAGCCGCGTGCT
>CABUGR010000286.1 GCA_902491135.1 uncultured Collinsella sp.
TGCCTGGCCCCTTTGTGGTGGCCGAACCCGAAGGGTGGCCTGGCCGGAGCGCAAACCATCACAACATTCGACGTTTTTCGGCAAAATCGCGATTTTCATCGAATGTTGTGATGGTTTTTACTGCCTTGCGGCACGATCAAAATGTCGGCGTTCAAACAGCAGCAACGCCGCGGGAACCGCCGTCACGACCATGCCCGCACCAACGAGCGTCTGCTGCACGCCAAACGTCGCCGCCAACCACGGGGCAATCGCCAGCGGGGCCACGCCGGCGAACATGCTGCCAAAACCCATGACCGAGTTCACGCGACCGAGCTGCTCGAGCGGGGCCGTCGTTTGCACGATCGTGTTGTGGAGCGGGTTGACGACGCCCCAGGCCACGCCCAGGGCAATCTGGCCGATAAGGGCCACGCACACGTACGGTGTCCCCACATAAATCAAACTTCCCACGCCCACGGACATGAGTGCCACGAGCAGCGTTTTGAGGCTGACGAAGCGCGGCGGCAAGCGGAGCGCGACCACAGCGCCCAGCACCGCGCCCACACCGCTGGCCGACGAGAGCCAGCCCATCCATTCGACACCGACGTGCAGGACATCGCGGTAGAAGAACGACTCCAACGGATCGAAAGCACCGTAGCCAAAGTTCGAGAGGAAGATGATGCAGAACAGCAAGGTGAGGATACTGTTGGTGAAGACTGTCTTGATGCTTGTCGCGAAGGTGGCGCGGGCGAACGTGCTGGCGTTGGAGCTTTGGCTGGCAGTACTTGCCGTTGTGCTGCCGTCCGCAGGAGTACTTTCGCGCGCGGCGACGCGACCTCCTTGCGGCCTAAAGCCCCAACCGGCGGCGAGCGCCAGTACGGTAAAAATCACCATGAGCACGAACACCGCGCGTGACGATGCAGCCGCCGCGACAAAGCCGCCCAGTGTGGGGCCAACGATGATGCTCACGTTTGAGAGCATGGCGATGGCGGAGTTGATGTCTTTGAGCTCGACAGGATCGTCGGTGAGGTAAGCCGGATAGGATGTGGCGATGGGCTGGGCGAACCCCATCACAAAGCCCAGGAGCACCGCGCCGAGCAGGACGATGCCGGTCGCGCTGCCAAAGGCAATGATCGCCGCGCCGGTTGTCACCGTGCCCACGATGCTCAGCAAGAAATGGTGGCGCGGGCCCCAGGCGTCGAGCGCCGCGCCACCCGCAAAGGATCCCAGGATTACAAAAACATTCATAAACAGGACGGCCAGCGATGTCGCCACGACCGAGGCATCGTCCGCATAGGTGAGCGTTCCGATAACGCCGATAAAATAACTGGTCTGAAAACCGGTGTAGATAAGAAAGCGCATTGCCACCAGGCGCTTGGCCTGCACGGGCAGCGATGATTGAGGTTTTGAGAGAAGAGGGATGAGCATGGAGACTCCTTGTTTCATACGAATACGGGCGGCGGGCATTCGCCACCGTCTGTCAAATCAATCTATCCGCATGAAACATTAAGGACGCATCAAGCCTCTTCTCTCCGTTTTTTGCCCGTCATGAACTATTTGGTAGATTGTAAGGCATGTCCCACACATCTACCAAAGCAAAAACCACCACAAAGGAGCCTGGCCCCTTTGTGGTGGTAATGACGTTTTCCTTGATAAAACCTGCCAAAATAAACCTGTCCCTTTTTGGCAGGTTTTAGGCCAGATGATCTTGAATCAGGTCGCAGATGGCTCGGGCGTCGTTGATGTTGATGGCTCGGGTCGCAAAGCCGGCGTCGAAGGCCTGACGCGCCAGGGCCTCGTTGCAGGCAAGCGCCAGCGTGCGACCGTCAACCAGGTCGAGCGAGCTCTTGCCGCGCAGACGGTCGACACCGGAGCGCGCGACCACGATGTTGTCGAAGCCCTCGGTCTTGTAGCCCTCGATGATCACCACATCGACATCGCTGTAACGCGACAGCAGCTCACGCGCGGGCATCTCGTCCTCCTCGCGCGTGTCGGCGTACTCCGCCCAGCGCGTGGCGCAGATAAGGCCCACGTGCTTGGATCCGGCTTGGTGATGGCGCCAGGTGTCCTTAGCGGGCACGTCGATATCAAAGCCATGATGCCCATGATGCTTGAGCGAACCCACGCGCAGGCCGCGGCGAGTGAGCTCGGCGATAACCTTCTCGACGAGCGTTGTCTTGCCCGAGTTCTGGTAGCCGATAAACGCGATCGCGGGGACGGCCGGAGCTGGAACTGCGGGCGCGACGGCGACGGGTGCGCTTGCGGACGCGGCACCGTCAGCGGCCACGGCCTCAGCGGCAGCGACCTGACGTTCGGCACGATCCCACACGCCCGAGCGGCCGCCCTCCTTGTGCAGCAGGCGCACGTCGACGATCTC
>CABUGR010000287.1 GCA_902491135.1 uncultured Collinsella sp.
CCGAGTTTGGCTCGCTCGGCGCGCTCTCCCCCACCTGGTGGGAGCCCGAGGACGGCAGCGAGCCCGAGCCATGGCTCACGGCCGATCAAGCCTTCGAACGCTTCTTTGAATGGACGAGCGATCGCGGCATTGAGCTGTGGGATCACCAAGAAGAAGCCCTCATGGACCTAGCCGCCGGCGATCACGTCATTTTAGGCACACCGACCGGATCGGGTAAATCGCTCGTCGCGCTGGGCATGCTCTTTATGGGCATGGCTCAGGGCAAGCGTTGCTATTACACGGCCCCTATCAAGGCCTTGGTCAGCGAAAAGTTCTTCGATCTGGTGCAGGTGCTCGGCCGCGATAACGTCGGTATGATCACCGGCGACACGCATATCAACACCAAGGCGCCCGTCATCTGCTGCACGGCAGAGATCCTTGCCAACGACGCACTGCGCGAGGGCGAAGATGCCGATGTTGGCTGCGTCGCCATGGACGAGTTCCACTACTTTGCCGACCCTGATCGCGGTTGGGCCTGGCAGGTGCCGCTGCTCACCCTGCCTCACACGCAATTCATGCTCATGAGCGCCACGCTCGGCGATGTCACCGCGATCGCCGCCTCGCTCGAGGAGCACACCGGCGCTACCTGCGACTTGGTCGTCGATGCCCCACGCCCCGTGCCGCTGAGCTACGACTACGTGACGACCTCGCTCGAGGGCACGGTAGAGCTCGCGATGCGTCGCGGCGAGGCCCCGCTCTACATCGTGCACTTTAGCCAGGATGCCGCGCTCTCCACCGCGCAATCGCTTGCCAACTTTGGCATCGCCAGCAAGGAGCAGCGCGAGGCCATCAAGGAAGCGGCCAAGGGCACGAGCTTCTCGACGGCCTTCGGCAAGATCCTCAAGCGCCTGCTTGGATGCGGCGTCGGCGTGCACCACGCCGGTATGCTGCCGCGCTATCGCCTCCTGGTCGAGCGCCTGGCGCAGCAGGGCCTGCTGCCCGTCATTTGCGGCACCGACACACTCGGCGTCGGCATCAACGTGCCCATCCACACCGTGGTCCTCACCGCGCTCACCAAATTCGACGGCTACAAGATGCGTCGCCTGCGCGCCCGTGAGTTCCATCAGATCGCCGGTCGCGCCGGCCGCTCGGGCTTCGATACCGAGGGCATGGTGATTGCCGAGGCACCCGAGCACGAGATCGAAAATGCCAAGATTATGGCCAAAGCGGGCGACGACCCCAAAAAACTCCGCAAAATTAAAAAGAAAAAGGCCCCCGAGGGCTTTGTCCCCTGGAACAAGCAGACCTTTGAGCGCCTGATCGAGACGCAGCCCGAGACGCTCAAGCCGCGCCTGCGCATCACACACTCCATGGTGATTAGCGTGGTCGAGCAGGGCGGCGACGCCCGCGCCCGCGTGCACGACCTCATCGAGACAAGCCTGCAGACCCCCGAGGAAAAGGCAAAGCTCGAGGTTCGCGCCGACGAGATCTTCGCCACGCTCATCGACTCCGGCGTCGTCGTGCGCACCGAGGTGCCGTCCGCACCGGTTGACGCCGCGCCGGACATAGACTACGCGCTGACGGTCGACCTGCCCGAGGATTTTGCGCTCGACCAGCCGCTCTCGCCGTTTTTGCTTGCCGCGCTGGAGCTGCTCGACCCCGAGAGTGAGACCTATACCATGGATCTGATCTCGATGGTCGAGGCTACGCTCGAGGACCCCAAGCAGGTATTGCGCGCACAGGAGCGCGCCGCGCGCGACCGCGCGATGGCCGAAATGAAGGCTGACGGCGTCGAATATGAAGAACGCCTGGAGCGCATCCAGGATGTCACCTACGAAAAGCCGCTCGAGGACTTGCTCGATGCCGCCTTCGACAAGTACTGCCAGGAAGTACCTTGGGCCAACGACTACCAGCTCTCGCCCAAGAGCGTCCTGCGCGACATGCTGGAGAGCGCGAGCGACTTTAAGGGCTATATCCAAAAGCTCGGCATCGCCCGCTCCGAGGGCATCCTGCTGCGCTACCTAGCCGAGGCCTACCGTTCCCTCGATCGCACCGTGCCCATTGAGAAGCGCGATGAGCGCTTGCGTGACATTATCTCGTGGCTCGGCTTTGTGGTGCGCTCGGTCGACTCGAGCCTGGTGGACGAGTGGGAGAACGCCGGCAACCCCGCTGCACTCGACGCCGCGCCGCCGCAGGGCATCGACGAGGTCGTGGCGGACCGTCGCGGCTGCACGCTGTTGGTGCGCAATGCGCTCTTCCGCCGCGTAACCCTTGCAGCCCGCGGACACGTGCGCGATCTGGGCGAGCTCGACGAGGACTGGGGCATGAGCGAGATCCGTTGGCAAAAAGCACTCG
>CABUGR010000288.1 GCA_902491135.1 uncultured Collinsella sp.
CGGGTATGACCCCGAAGTCGCTACCATCCAGTGGGAAATGCTCTCCCGCGCCGCGTACTCCGTCGCCATCCCGTTGTACTCCGCTCTGATAACTGAGGTCAGCCCGTACTTCAGCGATCAGACCGTCTCCTTCGATCACTGCAACCAGACTGACGTCGTGTACAACGAGGAGCCCGAGAACTCAATCAACTACGTCCTCATGGACATCAGCTCGCTCTGCTTCGAGAACCCTGACACCCTTGGTGTCAGCGTCCGTGCCTACCTCGATGCGCTCCAGAACGAGCTTATCGAGCAGAACAAGGAAGTTGACGCCGCCATGCTGGCCGAGACGACCACCGAGGGCCGCACCGCCCTGGCCAACAAGGCCGGCAAGGCTGCTACTGAGAACACCTACAAGAAGTGCAAGGCACTGCTCCAGGAGATGCGCGCCTATCAGAAGGCCGAAAACTTCGACCAGCCCTTTACCCCAAGCGACCTGAACACCGAGACCAACGGCCTCAAGGTGTCCATCACCTACGCCAAGGATGCTCTTGCCACCGATCCGGTCACCCCGGATCAGCCCGGCACTCCTGAGCAGCCTGGCACTCCCGAGCAGCCCGCTAAGCCCGAGCAGCCCGCTAAGCCCGAGCAGCCGGCCGCCAAGCCTGAGAAGCCTGGCAAGTCCGACACCACGACCACGGTAACCACTAACAAGACGAACACCAAGGGCGGCCTGCCCACCACTGGCGATCGTTTTGATGGCCGCATGGTGGCCGCATTCGCCATCGCTGGCGTTGCCGTCATCTCCGCGGGCGGTTACTTCCTCTACCGTCGCAATAAGGAGTAACGTCCTAGCTGAGCGGGCGAGGCAGCAATGGCAGCCTCGCCCGCTCAGCCCGCTCTTTTGACCGGCGGGAAACCCGCCTGAAATCTTTTCAAAAAAGATTTCCCCGCACACACTTTGCTGTGTTATAGTGCAGCGCAACAGCAACTAGGTGCGACCACGCCATGGCATCACGAAAGGAGCCACCGACATGAAGAACACGATGAAGTCTCTTAACAACTGGTGGTGGCGTGATGCGAATACGATCGGTCGACAGTGAGTCCCTCACGCCTGTTTTTGCGCTCTAGGTGATTGGAAGGCCTCCGGTTTCGACCGGGGGCCTTTTTCTATCTCGAGCCCGATCGCATTCGCATCACGCGCCTCCGCTTTTCTCTTGCACTCCCATTCCAAAAGGATTTTCACCATGTCTCAGAACACCACCGCCACCCAGCCCCGCACCGTCCAGACCGCCGACCGTGGCAAACTCGATGTCCGCGCCCTCGTCCTGCTTGCCATCCTGCTCGCCGCCGGCTTCATCCTCAACTTCACCGTCGGCAAGGCCATCTCGGGCATCTCGGGCGGCATGATCAGCCCCGAGTTCATCATCTCGGCCTTCTGCCTCACCATCCTGGTCGTTCGCCCCAACATCGGCCAGGCGCTCGTCATCGGCCTCATCTCGGCTGCCGTGATCCAGATCACCACCACTTCGCCGTTCGTCGATTTTGCCGCCGAGGGCATCGCCGCCATGCTCATGGCCGGCATCGTCAACGCCGCCGGCAAGAACGGTCAAATCAAGCCCGCCATCGCCATTGTCGCAACCTTCCTGACCACATTTGCCTCCGGCGTCATCTTCATGGTCATCAAGATGGCCATGCTCGGCGTGGTAGGCGAGCTCGCCGCCGCCATGCTGCCCGTCGTTGCCATGACCGCCGTCTTTAACGCCATTCTGGTCGGCGCCCTCTACCTGCCCATCCAGAAGGCCCTTAGGCTCAACTAACCCGCTCGGCTTTACGAGCCACCCCATCTTGGCGTTAATTCGTCGCTCGCGTACCCAAGTACGCTTCGCTCCTCTTTCGCGCCAACCTGGGGCCCCTCGTAAAGCCGTCTCCGTGCTTCACCACCAAAGACTGTCCCAAACAACGAGCTTTTGGGGACGTTCTTAAACGACTGGTCATTTAAGAACGTCCCCAATGACTATGAAAGGTATCCATGGAAACGATCATCAACGTCGACGATGTCTCGTTCTCCTATGGCACGCAGACCGAGCAGACGCTCAGCCACATTTCGCTCAGCGTGAACAAGGGAGATTTCATCGGCATCATCGGGCCCTCGGGCGCCGGCAAGTCCACGCTTGCCGCCTGCCTGTCAGGTGCCGTGCCCCACCACTACACCGGCACGTTCTTTGGGTCCGTCATGGTTGACGGCCACGACACCTGCGAGGTCTCGCTGACCGACGTGTCGCAAATCGTCGGCAGCGTGCTGCAGGATATCGACACGCAGATGGTCGCTTCGATCGTCGAGGACGAGATGCT
>CABUGR010000289.1 GCA_902491135.1 uncultured Collinsella sp.
ACGGTCTTATCATTTGCCTTGAGCAGATACAGATTGCCCGTAAGGTGCGTCAGTTCGCCACCCGTCACCGCACCCGGCTCGCCATTATTGGCGCGGAACATGAGCCAAGCCTCGTCGTGAAAGTTGTCCAAGTTGAGCGTCCAGGCATCTGCACTTGTATCCACGCTTACCGTAACCGACGAAAAGCGCTGGATGGCGCCGGAGCACTCCGACGCCGTCTGGTGCCGCAGGTCGGGCGCGGATTTGGTAAGCCACTCCAGGTAGTCGACCAGGCCGCCCTTGTAGACCTCCCAGCCCTCCTTGGCACCGCGATCGGGGTCCAAAAGGTCGTCCGGGTGCATAAAGTGCGTGCTCACGTAGTGCATGTTGAGCTCGGACACGGCTGCCAGGCGCATATAAGAATCGTCGACCATGCCGCCCGAGACAATACGTGGCTGCTCCACAATGCCATCGCTCGCCACGCCAAACTCCTGCACGTACGGCAGGTCGGTGCCATCCTCAAAATACGTGCTGGCAATGGTCTTAATGCGCGGAACATCGGTACCGATAAGCTTGCGCGCGCGGGCCGAAAGGATATTCGACGGCGGCACGTAAACCGAGCCATGAGCATTGGGCAGGACCTCGTCCTGAAACGCGATAAGTTCGTTGAGCGAAGCGACGAGCGTCTCTTTGTTCTTCCAGGTCTTGTAGACGTGCAACGTACCATAGTCGGTGTCCCAGAGCGCAAGCGGCTGATGGTTGTAGCCGTGAAAGCCCAGCTCGCCGCCCATCTGCAGCAGCATGCCGCCAAAATAGCGGAACTGCGTGGTATCGGCCTGTCGCGCGGGCTCGGTCTGGTTGACCGCGTCCTCGTAGTTTTCGATCATCACGCCGGTATAGCGAATGCCATATTTTTGCGCGAGCTTTTGCAGATCGGGCCACCAGACCTTGGTGTAAAAATCGGCAATGGAAAGGCCGTAGTCACGCTTGATATAAGTACCATCGCCCGAGGGCACGGGACTAGGAAAGTCGTCCAAAAAGAACACAGCGCTGTTAATGACCGGATAGGCCGTGGCATCGCCCAGGAGGCTGGTCGCCGCGGCGTAAAAGCCGCGCATGACCTTGTCATAGATACCGATATTGCAAACCACGGTGCGCCCGCTACCGCAGTCATTCGACCAAATGAGTGGGGCGCCCGCATCGCCGGTCTTAGCCCACACACGAGCCGTCTCGCGCAGCGATACCGAAAGCGACGAATCAAAAGGGTCCGAGAGCTCGTAGCGCTCTCCCCCGCCCAGCATAAAGTCCTCACTCGGCACAATGCTTTCGGCTTTTACATAGTCATATCCGGCCGATTCAATGCCAAGCTTGGAGGCAATCACTTGCAGATAGCTCGAGTTATCCGGCGGCATAGCGAGCATAAGCGAACCGCCGGCACTCACCCAACTCATAATGTCACTCAGGTGCGTACCGAGCCCATCGAGCGACGGCATGAGCAAAATCACGCGATCGAAGGAGGCCAGCGAGGGAATGGCATCCGCACCATCCAGGGCAAGGTCCACGTCGCGGTGCGCGATCTTCATGTCGAGCAGGATCTGGTCGAACTGTTCCTTTACGTCCTCGACGCCAGCTTGATCGGAATCGGTAATGACCAGGCACGTGGGCTTTTGGCCAAAGATTGCCGAGGAGGCCGGCACCGCATCGTTGGCGGCAAGCATCCCCAGCTTATGCTGGCCCGCACTGTACTGCACGCCGGCACGCTCCACCAGCAGCACGGCGGCCATGACGATAAAAACAACCCACACCACGAGGAGTCCCATCCAACGAAAGCGGCCTGCTCGGTCGCGGATATGTTGCACCACGCTCATCTGGCCTCCTCCCCGTCGCGCCAAAACGCCAACTTTTCGCGGTTGTCGGCGCTTAAATACACATGTTGCTTGTCAATCGCATCGATCACACGGTGGACTTCGTCACCGTCGCGGCGCATCACGGCCAGGCGCAGGCAAAGCATCCAAACCTCCTGCTCGTCGGGCACGTCGAGCACCAGCTGGTCGGTCACGGCCTGCGCCTCGTCGATCTGTCCGACATCGGCCAGAGCCGTCGCGTATCGAATGCGCAGCTCAAGGGTATCCTCGCGCTCGCAGCGACGCGCAAGCAGGCGCGCGTACTGTTGGCGCTGAATCTGAGCCACGCGCCCCTCGGCCAAGCCCGAGCCCAAGTATTCACCAAGAAAATCGCAGTATTCGTTGAGGTTTTGCGCGCTCGGGTCCGTCTTAAAGGCACGCTCCAGCTGCTGCAGTTTAAGGTCGGACTCCTTGGAGATCTGCGCCACCGCCGTCGCGGCATAGTGCGCC
>CABUGR010000290.1 GCA_902491135.1 uncultured Collinsella sp.
ACCTAGGCACCCTCATGTTCATCAACGAACAGATGCTCTAGAGCCGGCACCCAACACTGACCCGCTCAGCCTTCTCTATATAACTTGCGGTGGAATAATTCCTATTTGAGCCTTTTTCGCACAATCAGGAACTATTCCACCGCAACTTTTATGAATTGGCTGCTAGGCTCGACACCTATTCTGCTAGACCGTCGGCCTTTGCAATCCCGTTTGTCGAACCGTCCTGATAGACAATCTTGACGTGCTCGACCTCGGACACCGCAACACCCGACGGGGGCTCCAGGCGCCATTCCGTCAGCGCGATATCCATCGTCGTGGGCACATCCCCTTGATCTTTGAGCTTCACCGTCAACGTTTTGAACGTCGCATCATACGTCACGCGTTCGATTTCCTCACCAGGAATAGACCCACCACTCAGCTGCAACTGCACAAACTCATCGCACGGGTACCAATAATCGCCCGGAACGGCGAGCGTATTGGCATTACCGCCAGTACTCCTCACCGTCATAATCGGTAGGCTATCATCAGCCTCGAACTCCCATGCAGCGCCGCCGCGACCACCAAACGTCCAGATACAAAAGGCAATCACCAGCACGGCAAGCACCGCAAAACCGATCGCGACAAGGCCATGGTGCGCACGGCTTTCCTCGGCCGATACATCCCATTGCGTCTCTCGATATAGATGCTTGTCTTCCATGTTCGCCTCCTCACAGGCACGCTCGTTAGGCCAATCGTACCCATTCGAGCTATACTTGAGCCCATTACATAAACGGGGGGCTTGCAGGACAAGACGGCAGGCTGAGATTGGGCGCGCCCGCCCTGACCCGCAAACCTGATATGGGTAATGCCAACGAAGGGAGCCGTGCCAATGAGCACACAGACCGAGCCCAAGCTCGTCACGCAAATCGACTTCGCCCGCGCCGGGCAGATCACACCGCAGATGAAGGAGGTCGCCGAGCGCGAGCATCGCGACCCCGAGTACATCCGCGAGCGCGTGGCCGACGGCCGCATCGCCATTCCTGCCAACATCGTGCACATCAAAAAAGGCATGCGCGCCTTTGGCGTCGGTGAGGGCCTGTCCACCAAGGTCAACGTGAACTTGGGCATCTCGGGCGACAAGGCCGATGCCGCCGAGGAATGGAAGAAGGTCAAGATCGCCGAGGACTTTGGCGCCGACGCCATCATGGACCTCTCCAACTCGGGCAAGACGCGCCAGTTCCGCCAGCAGCTCATCGACGAGACGCCGCTCATGGTAGGTACCGTCCCCATGTACGACGCCATCGGCTACATGGAAAAGCCGCTGGTCAAGCTTACCAAGGACGACCTGTTCGAGGTCGTGCGCGCGCACGCCGAGGACGGCGTGGACTTTATGACCATCCACTGCGGCATCAACAAGTCGGTCACAAAGACCTTTAAGGAGACCGGCCGCCTCATGAACATCGTGAGCCGCGGCGGCTCGCTGCTGTTTGGCTGGATGGAGGTCACCGGTAACGAGAACCCGTTCTATGAGTTCTACGACGAGCTGCTCGAAATCTGCCACGAGTACGACGTGACGATTTCGCTCGGCGACTCCTGTCGCCCGGGCTGCCTCTACGACTCCAACGACGCCACCGAGACCGCCGAGATGATCGAGCTGGGCAAGCTGTGCAAGCGCGCATGGGCCGCCGGCGTCCAGGTTATGGTCGAGGGTCCGGGCCACATGGCGCTCGACGAGATCGCCGCCAACATGAAACTGCAGAAGCGCCTGTGCCACAACGCCCCGTTCTATGTGCTCGGGCCGCTGGTGACCGATATCGGCGTGGGCTACGACCACATCACCGCTGCCATCGGCGGCGCTATCTCCGCCAGCTCCGGCGCCGACTTCCTGTGCTACGTGACGCCGGCCGAGCACTTGTGCCTGCCCAACGCCCAGGACGTGCTCGACGGCCTCATGGCCACCAAGATTGCCGCACACGCCGCCGACATCGCCAAAAAGGTGCCCCACGCCCGCGACATGGACGACAAGATGGGCCAGGCACGCCGCAAGCTCGACTGGGACGCCATGTGGAAGTGCGCGCTCGACCCGGTTACGGGCAAGAAGCGCTACGAGGAGTCCCCCGCCGCCACCGAGGGCACTTGCACCATGTGTGGCAAGATGTGCGCCGTCCGCACCGTCAACAAGATCTTCGAGGGCACCACGATCGACCTCGGCATGGAGGACTAACCCTGTCGCCGCGGCCGCTTCTGGCGGCGAGCTGGTGCCTGTCAATTGTTGACTTGTGAACATTTACTTACACTTGCGTAGAGATTGCATCGCCCGCCCGGGTTCGGCATAGAGTCGGCCCGGGC
>CABUGR010000291.1 GCA_902491135.1 uncultured Collinsella sp.
TGAATATTAGGGTTGGTCCAGCAAATCGTGGGCTCAAACCCTTCCTCGCGCAGCAGGCGAACCGGCTCCAGCGAGCACGGCGCGCAGCAAGCATGCAGCAGCAACGGCTTCATCGACATCTCCTCACCCAAAAAAGCGCACGCCAAAGGACGTATCCTCGCAGGCGACAATGCGGCGGTCGCGCAAAATGGTCCGCACGTAATACCAGTCGCCTACACAGCCCGACAAATGCAAGCCGGCAGCCAGATAGCACAGCAGCGGATAGCCCGAAAACGCAAACCCCAGGGCAAGCGTTGTCGTCACAACAACCGTCGGCGCCAGGCAAACCACCATGTACCGCCGGCGCGAATACACAACGCCCTCGGCGCAGGCATAGATCATCGCCGTCTCGCGATTCGCCCCAAAGGTCACCTGCGCGCCCGCAGGCGCCAGCAGCTTAAAAAACACACCGTGCACCAGCTCGTGCACGGCGAACGACGCCATTGAGATCGCAGCCAAGCCGACTATCCATCCCAAGACGGCCATCCAGCCGCCCGCGTCAGCCGCATCCAAGTCCGCAGGCCCGCCCAGCAGCATAAACACCGGCACCAGACACACGGCAAATGCGCCAAGCACGGCCATCCCCCACACAAAGCAGGCGTGCAGAAAATCCTCGTCTTCAAACGCATGTATGTTGGAAATCTCATTCATAGCATCTTAGGATAGCGCCCCTGCCACGTACCCGTCCGCATGTGCGATAATGTCGAACGATATGCACGAATTGACCACCGCGTCGCCAGGCCTTGCGCCCGGCCGCGCTCTCACCATATGCGAAGGAGTCCCATGGCATCCAAATACTCCATGAACGACCGTCCCAGCTGGCCTCGCCGCGCCATCGTTACCGCCGGCGAGCCCTACGGCAACAAGGGCCTTCACTTTGGCCACGTCGGCGGCGTCTTTGTCCCTGCCGACTTCTTCGCCCGCTTCCTGCGCGACCGTCTGGGCCGCGAGAACGTCATCTTCACCTCGGGCACCGACTGCTACGGCTCGCCCCTCATGGAGAGCTACCGCAAGCTCAAGGAGAACGAGGGCTACGACAAGTCCATTAACGAGTACGTCGAGTCCAATCACTCCCGCCAAGCAGCGACCCTCAACAACTACAACATCAGCTGCGATATCTACGGCGGCTCGGGCCTTGAGCCGGCCGCGCAGATTCACAACGAGGTGACCGCCGAGATTATCAAGCGCCTGCACGAGCAGGGCACCATCTCCAAGCGCTCCACGCTGCAGTTCTACGATGCCAAGGCCGGCACGTTCCTCAACGGCCGTCAGGTAATCGGCCGCTGCCCCATCCAGGGCTGCAAGTCCGAGAAGGCTTATGCCGACGAGTGCGACCTGGGTCACCAGTTTGAGCCCGAGGAGCTCATCGCGCCCAAAAGCCAGCTCACCGGCGAGGTGCCCGAGCTGCGCCCGGTAGACAACCTCTACTTCGACCTGCCGGCCTACCTCGACTTTATGAAGACCTATACCGCCAAGCTCGCCCAGAACCCGCAGGTTCGTTCCGTGGTCTCCAAGACTATGGAGGAGTGGCTGCTGCCGGCTCAGCTCTATATCCAGAACAAGTTCCGCGAGGCCTTCGATGCCGTCGAGGATCAGCTTCCCGAGCACACCGTGCTGGAGCCCGAGGGCAACAAGAGCAGCTTTACCGTCACCTTCCCCAGCTGGAAGGAGCGCGACGACGCCCACGCGGTGCTCGCCAACGGCGGCGTGCGCTTCCGCAGCGGCAAGGCGCTCGTGCCCTTCCGCATCACCGGTAACATCGGCTGGGGCGTTCCGGTGCCCGAGGTCGATGGCGTCTCCGACGTCACCTGCTGGTGCTGGCCCGAGAGCCTGTGGGCGCCCATCAGCTATACGCGTACCGTGCTCGCGCGCGATGCCAAGGCCGCCGGCGTGACCGAGGGTGTCGCCGCCCAGGATGCCGCCCTCATGGGCGAGCCCGCTGCCGACTCCACGCAGGTCCCCGCGCCCACCTACCAGCACAGCTCGCTCGACTGGCGCGACTGGTGGTGCTCGGACGACGCACAGATCTACCAGTTCATCGGTCAGGACAACATCTATTTCTACTGCATCGCTCAGACAGCCATGTGGGAGGCCCTGGGTTGGGACCTTACGCAGAGCACCGTCAGCGCCTGCTATCACCTGCTCTACATGGGCAAAAAAGCCAGCTCGTCCTCGCAGACGCCTCCCCCGCCGGCAGACGACCTGCTCAACCACTACACCTGCGAGCAGATGCGCGCGCACTGGCTGTCGCTCGGCCTGTCCGAGAAGCCGGTAAGCTTTAGC
>CABUGR010000292.1 GCA_902491135.1 uncultured Collinsella sp.
CGACGTTCTCAGCAACTCGTTGAAGAGCTTCGGGTTGCCCTTGCCGCGGCTCGCCTTCATGCACTGGCCCACCAAAAAGCCGATGACCTTCTGGTTGCCGTCACGATACTGCTGCGCCTGATCGGCACAGTTTGCCAGCACCTCGTCCACGATCGGCTGCAGCGCGCCAGCATCGCTCACCTGACGCATGCCGCGCTCGTCGACGATCTTGTTGGGGTCGTCACCGGTCTGGGCCATGGCCTCAAAGACCTCGTGAGCCTGGTTGGAGCTGATGGCATCGGTCGCCAGCAGCTTGGCGAGCGCTGCCACCTGAGCCGGCGCAATGCCGGACTCGGCGAGCGACACGCCCGCACCCTTAAGGTAGGCAATCATCTCGTTCACCAGCAAGTTTGCAACCGTCTGGGCCTCCTTGCCAGCCATACCGGCAGCGGCAGCCTCAAAGAACTCGGCAAACTCGGGGTCGCCGGCGATTTGCTCGGCATCGGCCGCCTTAATGCCAAAGTCGGCCTCAAAACGGGCGCGCTTGGCATCGGGCAGCTCGGGAATCTCGCCACGGCAACGGTCGATAAACTCGTCGTCCAGATCGAACGGCGCCAGGTCGGGATCGGGGAACAGACGATAGTCGTCGGCCGTCTCCTTGACGCGCATGACCACGGTACGCTTGCGACTAGACTCCCAGTGGCGGGTCTCCTGATAGATGATGCCGCCCTCCTCGAGCACCTCGGCCTGACGGCAAATCTCGTAGGCAAGGCCGTCATGCAGGCTCTTAAACGAGTTGAGGTTCTTGAGCTCGGTCTTGGTGCCCAGCTTGGTCTCGCCGCGGCGACGCAGCGACACGTTGCCGTCGCAGCGCATAGAGCCCTTCTCCATGGAGCAGTCCGAAATGCCCAGCGTCACAAAGATGCGACGGAGCTTCTCCATAAACAGGCGCGCTTCCTCGGGCGTACGCAAGTCGGGCTCAGTCACGAGCTCAATCAAAGGCGTGCCGCAGCGGTTGTAGTCGACGAGCGACTCGGCCGCGGCGGTAATGCGGCCCTCGGCACCGCCCACGTGCACCATCTTGGCGGCGTCCTCCTCCATGTGGATGCGCAGGATGCGGATGGGCACCGTGTAGGAACCGTCCTCGCGGCGCTCGGGCATCTGCAGGTTGGACGCATCGTAGCTGGCCAGGTGACCTGCGCGCTGATTGCCCTCGCGCATGGTCGACGTCATGGATGTGGACAGGCCTTCGGCGTTGGCCGAGGCGCTCGCCAGGCTCTGAGCCTCGGCCTCGCCAAACGCGCAGTCGGGGCGCTCGGCGGCACCGCGACCGGTCACGTCCAGGTCCAGGTGACCGTACATGGCAAAAGCGACCGGGCCCTGCGTGGTCTGGAAGTTCTTGGCCATATCGGGATAGAAGTAGTGCTTGCGGTAGAACATCGAGTGGCGCTGAATCTCGCAGTTGGTGGCAAGACCGGCCTTGACGATGCTCTCGATGGCGCGCTTGTTGGGCACCGGCAGGGCGCCGGGCAGGCCCAGGCACACCGGGCACACGTTGGCGTTGGGCTCGTCATCGTGGCTGAGCTTGCAGTTACAGAACATCTTGGTATCGAGTGCGGTGAGCTCGGTATGGATCTCCAGGCCAATCACGGCCTCCCAATCCTGCAGGACCTCGGAAAGCTCCTTCATTACAGCTCGCCTCCCTTCCCGGCAAAATCTGGCGCGACGGAAAGCGTGGGCGCACCCGTGGCGGCATCGGCAAAGCCGCGCTCCAGGGCGCGGGCAAACGTGAGCAGCTGACGGTCCTTAAAGGCCGGACCAACCAGCTGGGCAGAAACGGGCAGCTTGCTGTCCTCGCCCAGACCCAGCGGCACCGAGATACCACCGTTGCCGCAAATGTTGAGCGAGATGGTGTACAGGTCCGAAAGATACATCTGCGTGGGGTCGCTGATCTCGCCAAACTTAAAGGCCGTGCGCGGCGAGGCGGGCATGAGGATGGTGTCCACCTTGGCATACGCAGCGTCGTAGTCCTGCGTGATGAGCGTGCGGGCCTTCTGCGCGGCGTAGTAGTACTTGTCGTACACGCCCGAGCTCAGCAGGTAGGCGCCGAGCATCTGACGGCGCTTGGCCTCGGCGCCAAAGCCGTGGGCGCGCGACAGCGAACTCTGGTCGGACAGGTTGGCGCAGCCCTCCTCCTGATAGCCGTAGCGAATGCCGTCGAAACGGGCCAGGTTGGAGAACGCCTCGGCCGGGCCGATGACGTAGTAGGCGGCGATGGCAGCGTCCAAGTGCGGCAGGTCGACCTCGACCAGCTCGGCACCCTGGTTCTGC
>CABUGR010000293.1 GCA_902491135.1 uncultured Collinsella sp.
GAACTGCGAGAGCTGCGAGGAACCGAAGAACTCCTTGATGGAGGCCACGATCGGACGGATGTTGATGAGCGACTGCGGGGTGATCTCGTCGATGTCCTGGGAGCTCATGCGCTCACGGACGACGCGCTCCATACGGCTCATGCCGATACGGAACTGGTTGGCGACGAGCTCGCCGACGGTGCGGATACGGCGGTTGCCAAAGTGATCGATGTCATCGACCTTGAAGCCCTGCTCGCCGGCAGCGAGGGACAGCAGGTAGCGCAGCGTAGCGACGATATCCTCGTCGGTGAGCACCGTGACCTCTTCCTCGGTGGTGAGGTTGAGCTTCTTGTTGACCTTGTAACGACCGACGCGGGCCAGATCGTAGCGCTGCGGGTTAAAGAGCAGGCCCTCGAGCAGGCTGCGGGAGGCATCCACGGTGGGAGGCTCGCCCGGGCGCAGACGACGGTAAATCTCGATGAGGGCGTCCTCGCGGGTAAGGGCGGTATCGCGCTCCAGGGTGCGCTTGATCACATCGGAGTTGCCGAGCAGCTCAATGATGTCGTCGTTGGTGACGGCGATGCCAAGGGCGCGCAGGAACATCGTGGCGCTCTGCTTGCGCTTACGGTCGATGGAGACCATGAGCTGGTCGCGCTTGTCGACCTCAAACTCGAGCCAGGCACCACGGGACGGGATGATCTGGGCCTTGTAGATCTGCTTGCCCGAATCCATCTCGGAGCTGTAGTACACGCCCGGGGAGCGGACGAGCTGCGAGACGACGATACGCTCGGTGCCGTTGATGATAAAGGTACCCTGATCGGTCATCATGGGGAAGTCGCCCATGAAGACGAGCTGCTCCTTGATCTCGCCGGTCTCCTTGTTGGTGAGACGGACGTCGGTCAGAAGCGGAGCCTGATAGGTCATATCCTTCTCGCGGCACTCCTCGACGGTGTGCGCGGGGTCGCCGAACTGATGCTCGCCGAAGGTAACCTCGAGAACATGGTTCTGGCTCTGGATGGGGCTGGATTCCTTGAACGCCTCACGAAGGCCCTCGTCCTTAAAACGCTCAAAGGATTCCCTTTGAACAGAGATAAGGTTGGGGAGCTCCATGGCCTCCGGGATTTTCCCGAAGCTGACGCGCTTGCGCTCAGTGGCAGTGTATGCGTAGGTCACCAGGTTTTTCCTCCTTCACGGAAATGCTCGGTGGGTTGGCGAGGCATGGCTTCGCCAGTTATCGCAACCTAATAGTTTATCAGGTACCGACCGTTGAGCAAGAAAAGCCTTGACGCGATTGAGTTTTTGGAGTAGCAAAGTTTTTCGACAGAAAATACGCAGGTAGATGTATGTATATCGAACACCTGTTCATATATTTTCTGTGAACAGAGAGCCAGCAATCGCAGCTCTTATAAAAAACGGGCGCGAACCGAGGTCCGCGCCCGTAAATGTCGATGCCCGAAAGGCTTACTTGCGCATCAAGCCGCCGCGCTCGTCAATGGCGTCCCAGAAGGCGCTTGCAAAGCGAGGGTCGCTTGCAGCCATGAGGGCGTTGGTGGCCATCCAGCCAGAAGGCGTGCCGGTATCGTAGCCCGACAGCGGGTCGATGACGACAGCGTACATGGCCTCGCGATCGAGCGAACGGGCCATGGCGTCGGTCAGCTGAATCTCGCCGCCCTTACCGGCCTGCTGGTCGGCCAGTAGATCCATAACCAGCGGGCTCAGCAGGTAGCGACCGACAATGTACAGGTTGGACGGAGCCGCCTCGGGAGCGGGCTTCTCAACCAGACCGCCGATGCGCCAAACGGCACCGGGCTCAGCGTCGGCAGCATTCTCGAAGCCCTCGAGAGAGCCCACGCGATCGCCGGCGATAACGCCGTAGCGGCTGACCTCCTCGGGAGCGCACGCGGCAACGGCGATAACAGATGCGCCACCATGCTCCTTGGAGACGGCAAGCATCTTGTCGCAGATGTCACGGTTGGGCACAACGTAATCGCCCAGAAGAACCAGGAAGTTCTCCCCTGCCACGGCGTCGGCGGCAGAGCGAATGGCGTGACCGAGGCCCTTGGGCTCGTACTGATAACGGAAGTCGACCGGCATACCACCCGCATGGGCGACGGCATCGTCGTAGGCGTCCTTGCCGCGCTCGCGAAGCAGGTTCTCGAGCGAGCGATCGGGCTGGAAGTAGCTCAGCAGCTCAGGCTTGCCGGGCGAGGTAACGATGATGGCGTCGTCGACCTCCTCGGGGTCGAGTGCCTCCTCAACGACGTACTGGATGACCGGCTTGTCGAGGACGGGCAGCATCTCCTTGGGCGTG
>CABUGR010000294.1 GCA_902491135.1 uncultured Collinsella sp.
CAGATCAACACCATGTTCCGCGAGCGCCTACTTGCCAGCAAGGACAAGGAGGCCGTCACCCAGGAAATCCAAAAGAGCGCCCCGGCTCGTCGCCCCGAGGATATCATCCGCGACCCATATGTGCTGGAATTTTTAGGCTTCTCGGACGATGCTGCGTTTCGCGAGAGCGATCTAGAGCAGGCGCTCATCACGCATCTTCAGAAGTTCCTGCTGGAGCTTGGCCGTGGTTTCGCTTTCGAGGCGCCAAAAGCGCATCACCTTTGATGGACGCCATTTCTATATTGACCTTGTGTTTTACAACTATCTGATGCGCTGCTTCGTGCTCATCGACCTTAAGACCGATGACCTTACGCATCAGGACCTGGGCCAGATGCAAATGTATGTGAACTACTACACGCGCGAGCTCATGAACGAAGGCGACAATCCGCCCATAGGCATCGTGCTCTGCGCGGACAAAAGCGACTCGATTGTCGAGTACACGCTGCCCGAAGACAACGACCAAGTGTTTGCCGCCAAATCCCTGCCGTATCTTCCAAGCAAGGAAGAGCTGGCGCGCGAGCTGAGTGCCGAGTACCGCGCCATCAACGAAGCGACTAATGGCGAAGCGCAAGGGTAGCAGCACGTTGCGACCGAAGCCACCGCAGCCGTCGCAGGCGCACTCGCGGTTGCGACGCACGCTACGAAACAATACCGGTCATGGACGCCGGCAACGACATTCTAGCCGTGGCTGGCGAGCGTGACCTGACAGGCAAAGACGCGGCCTTCGTCTGATGTGGGTCCATTGGCTGCCACAGAAAAGGGCCGGTTGCAGCCGGCCCTTTAGACGATAATACCTGCGTTGCCCGCGCTTCCGAAGTGTGACTAGCTGAGGAGCGGGTTCCGCGGCACAACCTGATTTTACCCAGTGAGGAGGCTCTTTTGCAGCCGCTCCACTGTTTATTTACATCTGGCACCCTCAAACAATCAGACGGCAGCCCGCACTCCTGAGAGCTGCCCCGCACCCCCGGCCATCACCTTACGGCAACAACCGGTGCTACTCCCCTACTTCCCAAATAGCGCACCCAGCAGACCGCGGCGTTTGGGCTTCTCCTCTCGGTAGGAACCCTCGACGGCGGCTGCAACCTGGCGCGGTTGCTCGCCGCCTCCACGGCGCACGATCTGGTACAGGAAGGGCGATTTAACGTATTTGACCTCGACGGGCGTGGCGTGCACGGTGCTCTCACCGGACAGATGCAGGCTCGGGCTGAGCGGCGCCACGATATGCGTTTCGCGCTTGTCGCTAAACACCACCGCGGCCGCGCGGCCCGTCTGGCCGTTTACGGCAATGCGCACCTGCTCGCCATCGCGGCCGTCTGTCGCCGGACGATCGACAAAGTAGACCGGCACCATCACCAGGCCGTCCTTATGTTTGCGGGCCTTGCGCGCCCACATGCGAATGCTCTTTTTATTGAGCCCCAGTACAGCCTCGGCGTCGTTGCCCGCAACGTCGAGCGCCAACTTATCAATGACCACCTGGTCCTTGGTAGACGCATCGACTGAGACAACGCGAAAGTCACCTTCCTGCATGGCGGGATCGAACGGACCGACCTTGGCAAAGTCCCACGGCTCCAAAATGCCCATGAGGCGAACGTCCAGGTAGTTTGCCCTGGGGTATGCCCAGTCGAGCACCTCGTAGTACACCAAGGCCTCCTTGCTCAGGCCCTTGCCCGGGAAGCTCGCCATCATGCGCAAGTCCGCCAGCGCCATGGGGAAATAGAAGAGCATCATGTCGTTTTGGATCGCGTCTTCCACGTCGTGCCCGGCAAAGGCATCCGGATACTGGCGCACCAGCTGCAGCGCGTTGGCACGTGCCTGCTGCGGCGAGATTTCGCAGGGAATACCCTGCTCGGGCACATACTCCGCACCAACGCCCATGGTCAGGCGCTTGCTAAACGTCCCCGGCTTGAGCAGGTCCGCAATGCCGATCTTATTGCCGCAGGACGGGCACTCAAACACACGCTGCGTTGACTCGCCCTCAAAGGACGCTCCGCAGAAGGGGCAAGGAATGCTCACATGCGTGGCCTCTTGGAACTCCTGCGCCGTGCCGCGATCCTCCCACAGCAGATGTTCCAGGACCGACTGATTGCGCCAGTGCGAATTGAAGAAATACCAGTCCGGGTCCTCCGGGCGCTCGAGTTGCGACACATGCGTGAGCTTGAGCAGTCCATCCACCACCGTCAACGGCGTATGGCGAATGCCCAAAGCGCTCTTGGGCTCTCCGGCGTCCGCCTGCCACGGAATG
>CABUGR010000295.1 GCA_902491135.1 uncultured Collinsella sp.
ACGGCGTTCGTCCTGTAAAACGCGCCGCTGGCAGAGAGTCTTGTCGCTTTAGTTTGGTGGTGTGCTACACTGCTACGGGCAAAAGCCACAGGCGTTGCCCTATTGCATAGAACGGGCGAACGATGCCCGATGTCAGTATCAACTTCGATGCCTTTTGGCGGGTTTGGCGGTGATCGATGAATATCGAGAACATGTTTGACAAGCCTGATGTCAAGCAGCTGGTCCACGCATTTAGCCTTTTGGACGACGAGAAGGATATCCAAGCGTTTTTGACCGATATCTGCACGCCGCGCGAGATCTGCGACCTTTCTCAGCGTTTGCAGGTTGCGCGCTATTTGGACGAGGGCGAGCCTTATGTTGAGGTTCAGGCCCGTACCGGCGCTTCGTCCACCACGGTGAGCCGCGTTTCAAAGGCGCTGAACGGCGAGTACGGTGGCTACCGCAAGATCCTCATTAAGTTGGAGGATGGCGAGTAAGCCAGCGACAACATTGAATTACGAAGAACCGTCCCTCCGGGGGCGGTTTTTATATGCCCGCAATCGGCTGGTGCGTTGGGGTCAGGTTGCTTTGTACCAAAAGATGGAGCTGCGGTGGCAATGTGTCCGCTTGGGCGGGTAGGATGGATGCATTGATTATTGCGAACAGTTTGAGCGGAGGACCATGCCTGTTCGAATCTATACCACCAATGCCGGCACGGATTTGAGTGATGCCGAGTCGGCGCTGCTTGCCGACCTTGTTGGCTGCCACGGACGTGCCGTGCTGCTGGCACCTACGTTTGCCGAGCTCGACTTGTGCCGTCATGATGCGGCGGAAGCCGGGATTTCGCTGGGTATTGACTACAAGACGCCTACATCGTGGATTCGCTCGCTTTGGGAGCTTTTGGGCGACGGGCGCGGTTTCGTCGACAACCTGCAGCGCCAGATGCTGTTCTCGGACATGGTCACGCGTCTCGACGATGTCGATCTGCAGCCGCTTTCGCGCAGCCAGGGCACAGTGCGCATGCTCGCGCGCATGGCCCGCGATGTGTTGCCGGGCGTTGCGGGGACGGGTGCCGAACGATGCCGTGGCGACAACTGCCAGCCTGAGCCAAAAAGCGATGCCGAGGCTCGTGTGTTCGAGCTTTTGCGTGTCTATGCGGGCGGTTTAGACCGTCGAGATATGGTCGAGCCCTGCGAGGCAGCTGACATTATGACCAGTGTCCTGGCCGATAGCCTGCCGGCGTGCACTCGCGCCGTATGCGTGCGCGGCGTCACGTCGTTTACGCACGGCCTGCTCGAGCTGCTGTCGGCCGTGGCGAACAATGGGGGAGAGGTCGTTGTGCTGCTTGCCCGCGAGCAGGCGGCAATGCGCGAGGAACTTGCCACGGCATTTGATGCCCGCGGTGTGCTGTTTGAGGCCGCGCCGCTGGGCGAGGGTGCCGCCGCGCGCCAGACTGCCTCCAAGTCCGCCGCTCAGCCTACCTTTGTAGAGGTTGCCGGCCCTCACGCCCGCGCCCACGCTTATGTGGATGCAATCGATGATCTGGTAAAAACGTGCGAGGACGCCGCGGTCGACGGCGGTGTCACGGCGTCCGCGGACCCCGTGCGCGTGCTCGTGGTGTCTGCCCGGGCGCCCCAGCTGTTCGGTGAACTCGCTGCGCGTTTGGCGGCGCGTCACATTGCTGCTGAGACAACCGAGTTCACGGCGTTTTCCCAATCCATCGCGGGCAGGCAGTTCACGGCGCTCGCCAATCTGATCGAGCGCATGAAGGCCGCCGACGAGGGCACCGCCTCTAAGACCGAGTGGTGGCCCGCGCCGGAGCTTACCGACTGGATTTACAGTCCGCTTTCGGGTGCCGATGCCGCCAGCGCGCGCACCTTCGACAAGAACATGCGCCTGTCGCGTGGCAAGACCACCACGGCCGTCAAGAGCCTGCTGCAGAGCGTGCAGGGCCAGGTCAGGGGCACGCGCAAGGCTGCCAGCGAAGAAAACTGGTTTAAGAACGTGCCGTGCGTGGTCTCGGACGTGTTCCAAGCGCTGTGGCGCGACAAACCCGTGACGGCACTCAAGGCAATGCTCGCCGTCGCCGAGGCGTTGCCCGATCGCGCCCTTGGAGGCCTTGACGGCCAGGCTCGTCGCCAGGCGGAGACCGCCCTGCTGCGACATGCCATCGACATCCTTATGAACGATGCTCGCGCGCTCGACGTGTCGCAGGCCGCGACCGTGCCCGCGCTCGACGACGTTCGCACCAAGGTGGACAAGCGCAGCACCGCATACGATTACGAGACCTACGAGGTC
>CABUGR010000296.1 GCA_902491135.1 uncultured Collinsella sp.
CCTCTAGACTTCCCGCCGCCACCCGCCGCTCAATCTGCTTTGCCTCCGCCGTCGTGCGTGCGTACACGCAGCTCATCTGCCGTTCGCATGCTTTAATGTGACTTGTAAGCCTTTGATTCGCCGTCATGTTTCCCATGTCGCCTCCCAACTCTTGGAACGGCGCAAACGTACCAGACGGTTTCATGCGAAGTCTGACCAAATGCTGTCCAGGCGCTGACCAAATGCTTGACGGTTTTGGACGTTTTAGGCTGATGGCTTATATCTGCAGGTAGGGCGGTTGTCGAGAGGTCCCTGTCTCCACAATTTGATACCTTGGTCCATCGGATTATCAGAAAGAAAAACCCGTCGAGATTCAAGACCACGCCAAATGCGACTTTGCCTCTGCACGCACCGTCTCTTAGCCGAGCCATCGGCATCTACATGCCTAAAAAATGAGCGTGGATAATCTCCCGTTTTGAGCCTAGTTTCAAGCCAAAAGTGGGAGATTATCCACGCTCGATTTGTAAACGTCCGAAAATCCACGCTCGCGTGTCCGATAATCCACGCTCGTCATGCCGTGAGCACAGTCACAGTCGCAGCCACGGCCGCAGCCTAGTGCTCCTCGCCGGCGCGGGCCAGGTCGTAGGGCGTGGTCTGGTAGACGTAGTAGTTGAGCCAGTTGGTGTAGAACAGCTGAGCCTGACTGCGCCAGACGTTGCGCGGCTCGGCGGTGGGGTCGTCGTTCGGGAAGTAATGCGCCGGCACCTGAGGGTTAAGCCCGCGCTTCACGTCGCGCTCGTACTCCAAACGCAGCGTGTCGGTATCGTACTCGGGATGCCCAAATACAAAGAAGCGGCGGCTGTCGGTCGACTTGACGATGTACAGGCCCACCTCGTCGGACACGGCCACGACCTCAAGCTGCGGCTCGGCCTCCACGTCCTCGCGGCGCACATCGGTGTTGCGCGAATGCACGGCATAGAAACGGTCGTCAAAGCCGCGGACCAGCGGGCTTTGCGGCTTCACCAGATAATGCTCGAACACGCCACTCGCCTTTGCCGGCAGATCGTACTTCTGGATACCGTAATGATGGTAGAGCCCCGCCTGCGCGCCCCAACAAATATGCAGCGTAGAGTGCACATGCGTGGTGGACCAATCCATGATCTGGCAGAGCTCGGGCCAGTAGTCGACCTCCTCGAACGGCATCTGCTCCACCGGCGCGCCCGTGATGATCAGGCCGTCGTAGTGGATGTCGCGGATGTCGTCGAACGTGCGGTAGAACGTCTCCAGGTGGCCGGCACTCACGTGCGTGGCCTCGTGCGTTTTGGTGCGCAGCAGGTCCACCTCCACCTGCAGCGGCGTGTTGGAGAGCTTGCGCATGATCTGCGTCTCGGTGGCGATCTTGGTGGGCATGAGGTTGAGGATGAGCACGCGCAGCGGCCGGATGTCCTGGTGCAGCGCGCGGTACTCGGTCATGACAAAGATGTTCTCGCTCTCGAGCTGCGCGGCGGCAGGGAGGGCGTCGGGAATGCGAATGGGCATGGATGCTCCTTACGAGTCAGTTGCAGCTATGGTACAACGACCGGCCCCATCCGCGCGAGCGCATCGCCCAGCGATGCCGTCAGCGGCCCAAATCACTCCAAAAGCAGAGATTAAGGCATGTCCCAAAATCTGCGGCGCTTTAGCCTGGCAAAGTGGCGGCAGGAAGCTACAATGGTTCGACGCGAAAAACTCGGCCGAAAGGATACATATATGTACCAGACGCGTAAGATCGGTGTGGTCGGCCAGGGCCACGTAGGAGCACATGTCGCCAACAGCCTGCTCATGCAGGGCATTGCCGATGAGCTGTACCTGTGCGATATCAACGAGGCCAAAGTGACGTCCGAGGTCCAGGACCTGCGTGACTCCCTTTCGTTTGTCCCGTACAACACCAAGATCGTCAATTGCTACGACCACTACGAGGAACTGGCCTGCTGCGATGTCATCGTCAACGCCGCCGGCAAGGTCGCGCTGGCCGCCGGCAACCGTGACGGCGAGCTGTTCTTTACCACCGACGCCGCCCGCACCTTTGCCAAGCGCATCGTCGACGCCGGCTTTGACGGCATCTTCGTAAGCATCTCCAACCCCTGCGACGTCGTGTGCACCGAGTTGTGGCACCTGACCGGCTACGATCCCAAGAAGATCATCGGCTCGGGCTGCGGCCTGGACTCCGCCCGCCTGCGCACCGAGATCTCCAAGAAGGTCGGTGTGAGCCCCAAGTCCATCGACGCCTACATGATCGGCGAGCATGGCTTTA
>CABUGR010000297.1 GCA_902491135.1 uncultured Collinsella sp.
CGATATTGGGGCGGGCGGCAACCTCGGCCTCGACGAGCTCGGAAAACTTGACGCGGTCGACCGCCAGGGCGCCGCCAGCGGGAACGGCCGCACGATGAGCGCAGTCGAGCGGCACCGAGCCCATGCGCTCGAGCTCGGCCTTCAGCAGGCCGGCGGCGGAATCGGGACGGGTCGACTTAAACGAATTGGAGCAGACGAGCTCCGCCAAGTGATCGGTATGGTGGGCAGGAGAGCTCACCTGCGGGCGCATCTCGCACAGCTTTACGGCGAACCCGCGATCTGCCAGCTGAATCGCGCATTCCGATCCCGCCAGACCGCCACCGATAACCGTCACCTGATCAAACAGCATCTGCAAACACCTTTCTAATTGACACGTTTTCCATTGTGACCGAAGGGCGTCTGGGCGTGAAGGGCAAACTTGGAGGGCGCATACCTTCCATCCATCATGCGCTCGATGAGGCCCTCGAGCTCGAGCGAGCCCAGGAGCTTGAGCACGCCGACGGCATCGAGGGAGACGAGTGTGGCGATGTCTTCAACCTTGAGCGGCGAGGCGATGAGGGCATGCATCACAGTCTGCTGCGTGGGGTCCAGATCTGCGATACCGGGTGCATCAGGACGCGAATAGCGCAGGGTGCCGTAGATTCGCGAGATGGCCATCTCGATGGACTCCTCGTCAATAATGCAGCAGGCCCCGTTGGCAATGAGATAGTTGGTCCCGCGCGACTCGGGCGACAAAATGGAGCCCGGTACCGCAAGCAGTTCGCGCCCCAGGTCCATGGCGGCCTCGGCGGTAGAAAACGTTCCGGATGGCATGCCGGCCTCCGATACAAAGAGCGCCTGCGACAGCGCAGCGATCACGCGGTTGCGGCGCGGGAAGGCAAACTTGCGCGGCCCCACGACCGCGCCGCCCGTATCGAGCGTACGGGCGATAAGCCCCGCGCTCGAGCGCGGGTAGACCACGTCGGCGCCCGTACCCAAAACTAAGACGTGCCTGCCCCCGGCGTTGACCGCGGCCCAACCCGAGGCCTGGTCGCAGCCGACCGCACCGCCCGAGACCACCGTCACCCCCGCTTCCACGGCAACCTTGGCTGCAAGCTCCGCGACGGCAAGACCGTAGGGAGACGCCTTGCGCGCACCGATAATCGAGAGCGCCGGCGTCGAGAGCACCTCCGGGTCGCCACGGACGAACAACGTCTGCGGCACATCGGAAAGTTCCAGAACAGTAGCGGGAAACAGCCCATCACCGGGATGCAGTTCATAGCGGACCTCACCCATCACTGGTCCCTCCTTCCCTGATACATCGCGGCCTCGAGCACATGATCTTGCGTCACCCGCTCGCTTTCGGCGACATCGGCGATCGTGCGCGCGATGCGCACCAGGCGCACGATGCCGCGCCCCGTGAGATGCGTGCGCTTCGACAGGCCGAGCACGCACGTTTCCGCCGCCTGATCGAGCGCAAAGGTCGACACAACACCATCGATAGAGCGGGACTCATCGTCCTCGGCCTCAGCGTCCGCATCGTCCATATGAGTCTCGCGCCAGGCACGAAAAGCCCGACCGCGGACAACGTAGTCGCGCAGCTCGGCCGACGACATGCCCTCGGCGCCCTCGATAATCACCTGCGGATCGGGGCGGGACACGTCGATCATCAGGTCGATGCGGTCGGCCAAGGGACCACGCAGCTTGGACCGATAGCGCTCGACCATCGATGCCGAGCAACGACACGGAACCTCGCGATCGCCCAAAAAACCGCAGGGGCAGGGATTGCTCGCCGCAAGCAGCTGAAAGCGCGAGGGAAACGTAAAGGCGCCATCGACGCGCACGATTCTGACATAGCCGCGCTCGATAGGCTGACGAAGCGTCTGCAGCACACCGGTGGGAAACTCGGCAAGCTCGTCCAAAAAGAGCACGCCGCCATGGGCAAGGCTGATCTCGCCCGGATGCACCGGGCGCCCTCCGCCAATAAGGCCCGCAGTCGAAATGCTGTGATGGGGACTACGAAACGGCCGATGCCCCGCAAGCAGGCCATCGATGTTCTCACCCAAGACCGAATGGATACACAATGCCTCCTGCTGATCCTCGACGGAAAGCTCGGGCAAGATACCCGTCATGCGGCGCGCAAGCATGGTCTTGCCCGATCCCGGAGACCCAATCATAAGCAAGCCCAGCTCCCCTGCCGCCGCAAGCGCCATGCCACGCTTGGCGACCTCCTGCCCCAACACGTCGGCATAATCGAGCTCGGGCTCAAAGGT
>CABUGR010000298.1 GCA_902491135.1 uncultured Collinsella sp.
TTGTTGAAGTCGCTCTTTCCATTACGCTTACAGGAGATTTGGCCGTTGCGAATGCCATCGCGATTACCGAAGATGCTCGGCCTAAGCCAAAAGAGGAAAAGGTGAGCACCAAGAAACGCGTAGCGCAGACATTTAAAGAGGCTCGCTCTGTTTTAGATGAGCTTGAGCAGCTGCAGAATTCAGCATTGACGGAGCACCTGGGCGATGCTTCGCAAGATACGCTAGGAGCATAGATGAAACCGGTTTTGAGTACCGAAGAAGTCGTTCGTCTCGAGGATATCATCGAACGCGAAGGGACTTCGAAGGCCGAGCTTATGGAGCTAGCGGGTGAGTTTGCCGCCAACGAGGTCTTGAAGCTCAATCCCGATCGGGTTCTCGTTCTGGTCGGTTTTGGTAATAATGGCGGCGACGGTTGGGTTGCCGCCGATATCCTGAGCCATAAGGGTGTGGACGTCGATATCGTTTCTCCGGTTGAGCCGGATGAGATTCCTGCTGCTCTGGCACGTCATGTTGCTCGTCGTACTGCCGGCCGCGATGTGCACGTTTGCGTCGGCCCCTCGCGTGACGAACTCGAGGTTTTGATCGATAAGGCCGATGTTGTTGTCGATGCCATTTTTGGTACCGGTTTCCACGGAAATCTGCGTGCGCCGTTCTCCATCTGGATTCCTACGGTCAATGAATGCGCCGATTGTGTCGTATCCATTGATGTTCCCTCGGGCCTGAATGCCGAGACGGGCGTTGTTGATGACGACTGCATTCGTGCCGAGCATACGGTGACGATGATTGCGCCCAAGATTGGTCTGTATAGCGCTGATGGTCCTGAGTATGCTGGCGATTTGATCTGCGGCAATCTTTACGACCGTCTTGACGAGGTCATCGATGATGTCGACCACGCCGCCGAGATTGTCGAGCCCGGTGACTTAGTTGATTACTTTGCCCCACTACCTACGAATATCGATAAGTATTCCCGTGGCTCTGTGCTTATTGTCGCCGGATCTGCGCAATATCCTGGTGCTGCCATTATGGCGGCCAAGTCTGCAGCTCGCGCGGGTGCTGGTTACGTGGCAGTCGCGGCTCCTGACGCCTGCGCCAATCTTATTCGCATGGCACTTCCTTCGATTCCCGTCTTTGCTATTCCGTCTGATTCCCGCGGCTCCTTTGGCGCCGCTGCGCGCATGACGGTGTGCGAGATTGCAAAGAAGTACAGCTGTGTACTGTGCGGTCCCGGTATGACGACATCTGCCGGCGCTATGCAGGTGGTTTCGGGCTTGCTCGAGCTTGATGTGCCGCTTATCTTGGACGCCGATGCACTCAACTGCCTTGCTAAGATTGCCATTGACGGTATTGATAGTAATCCCGAGATGTATCGTCGCGAGCAGCCGTTGGTTATGACGCCGCACTATCGTGAACTTTCGCGTCTGGTTGCCGGTGACGAGGTGAACGACCTTGGTACTGCGATTGCAGCCGCGCAGAAGGTTGTCTGGGCTGCAGGCTCTGACAATCTGGTGGTCATTGCCAAGGGGCCGACGACGGCTATCTGTGGCGTTGAGCGTGTGCTGCTGCCGCTCTCGGGTCCGGCTTCTCTGGCAACTGCCGGTTCGGGTGATGTTCTCGCGGGTATTTTGGCCGGCACGCTTGCCACCATGCGCGACGAGATGGATCGTTGGGAGTTGCTGTATTCGTACGCCGTCGCACTTCACAGCTACGCCGGTTTTGCCGCGGCGACGGAGTATGGTGAGAAGAGCGTCATCGCGACCGATCTTATCGACTTGATCGGTCCGGCCATGGAACTGGCGGCAAAGGATGCGCTCGAAGATCTGGGAATCATGGACGAAGGGTCGGATGACTAATCATGAATAAAGCCGATTTGACGCGCTGGTCCTGGGTCGAGATCGACCGCGGGGCGCTCCGTCGCAACACGAGGGCCTATAAGAACTTGCTGAATCCACGTCAGCGCCTGTGCTGCGTGGTCAAGGCCGATGCTTATGGTCATGGAGCTGTTGAGTGCGCCAAGATCATGTATTCGGCCGGTGCCGACATGTTTGCCGTGGCGACGGTTAACGAGGGCGTTGAGCTCCGACAGGGCGGGATTACGAAACCCATCCTCATCCTAAGCGAGCCGCCTATCGAGGCCATTCCGACGTTGCTCGAGTTTGATATCATGCCTTCGGTCTATACGTCTGATTTTGCTCTTGCGTATGGCGAATGTGCCGTCGCGGCGGGCAAAGTGGG
>CABUGR010000299.1 GCA_902491135.1 uncultured Collinsella sp.
GCCGCTTGTTATCGGCATGGTCCTGGGCAACTTGTTCCCGTTTATCAAGAACCTGCTGGTTCCCGGCGCCAATCCCGCGATCGCTGTAATTGGTTTTCAGCTCGGTGCGTCCATGAGCCTTTCGAGCTTCATCGCCGGTGGCATTTCGGGCATCCTGCTGGGCCTCATCACGCTCTTTATCGTCGGTCCCATTACCTTTGCCTTCGAGCGCCTGTGTGGCGGCAATGGTAAGGCGGCTGTGGCATGTTCCACCATTGCCGGCACGGCCATGACCACGCCGGTCGCCCTCGCCGAGGTCGCTCCGCGCTATGCCGAGCTTGCGCCCACCGCGTATGCGCAGATCGCCACTGCCGTCATCATCACGGCAATCATGGCCCCGATTCTGACCGGCTGGGTCGATAAGAAGTTCTGCCAGAGCAAGGAAGACCTGTCGCCTGCCGGTGTCGAGGCCATCGAAGAGGCTGTCGCGACCGACATCGATGGCGAGTAGCAATCGATACCCATCAATGATTCCGGCGTGCAACTCGCGCCGTTTGAGCGCCCGAACGAGAGCTGTCTTGCAGTGACGTTCGGTCGCTCTACTATTATTCCCCTTACCCCTGCGGAGTAGGGGGTGTTTGTTGCCCAGATTCGAATTGGGCGATTCTGGCCACTTGGATATTGAAGGGAGGGCGTCTAGTGGTAAAGGCACTCAAGATCGAGATATTCCTGCTGTGCATGATTATTCTTATCGGACTTGCCGTACGAAGCCGTCGCTCCCTGTTCTCGAGCACCCAGCAGCTTTTGTTTAGCATGCTGGGCTACACGTCTGCTGCCTACATTTTCTTCGATATGATCTGGACGCTCTCGGACGGCGTGAGCACTCCTGTAGGCATCACGGCCAACTGGATTTCCAACGCGGTTTCGTTTCCGCTGTTCGCCATCGCGTGCCTCATTTGGTTTTTCTATTCCGAGACGATGCAGGGCTCACGGCTCCTGACCACGCCCTACAGGGTGGTACTTTTAACGTTGCCAACCGCATTGGTGGTTGTGTTGGCATTTACCAGCTACTGGACGCACACTATGTTCTATATCGATGCGCAGGGCGTATATCGTCGCGGAGCGCTTTATATGATTCAACCTATCGTTAGCTACTGCTACGTCATATATACGTCCTTGCATGCCTTTATTCAGGCTCGAAAAGTCGAAAGCCTGCAAAAGAAGGCCATTTATCGCACCCTCGCCTTTTTTGCGGTTCCCGCTCTGGTGGGCGGTACCTTCCAGGTTTTGTTTTCGGTGCCGGGCCTTTGCTTCGGTATAACGCTGAGCATCCTGCTGCTCTATATCGTCTATCAGGAGCAACTGATCTCTACTGACCCGTTGACTGGACTCAACAACCGCAACCGTTTTGAGACCTATATGCTGTCGCTCTTTTCAAATGTGGATCAGGCCGAAGATGTATATCTGCTTATGATGGACGCTGATGGCTTTAAGCAGATTAACGATCGCTATGGACATGTGGAGGGCGACCATGCTCTTCAGGTTGTTGCGACGGCGCTCAAGGATGTCTGTTCGCCGGCTGGTGGCTTTATCGCACGTTATGGTGGCGATGAGTTCGTGGTGCTCCAAAAGGCAGCGGCGGAGCAGGACGTCATAGACCTGTGTTCGGCGATTGACGACGAGCTCGCTCGTGCCGAGGTGCCGTATGCATTGCGGATGTCCATCGGTTACGCGCGGGTCGGCGATAGTGTCGATACTTGGCAAGACTTACTTCGCGCTGCCGATGCGGAGCTCTACCGCGTCAAGGCCGAGAAAAAGAAAGCCGGCATCCAGATACGCTAGAAAAAGGGGCGCACGCTTGCGTGCGTGGCGGCCCTCAGCTTACCGATGTACTCCATTAAACTAAAGTATGCGAATGCCCTCCCTAAAAAGGTGAGCTCGCTAGGCTTTTTTGGGTTTGTTGACGATGATGATGCCGCCGCAGACCAACAGCAGGGCAACGATGACGGTAACGGGGCTCGTGCCAGCGCCTTCGCCGAGCAGCAGCGCGCTCAGCAGCACACCAAAGACCGGGTTCATAAAGCCAAAGACCGAGACGCGGCTGACGGGGTTGACGGCAAGCAGGCGCGACCACAGCGAGTAAGCGACCGCGGAGATAAGCGCCATGTAGATGATGAGCGCGATGGCGGGGACAATCGCCGTGGGGGAGAGCGCGCCGCCCATCAAAAAGCCGATGGCGGTGAGGACAAGG
>CABUGR010000300.1 GCA_902491135.1 uncultured Collinsella sp.
CGTCACCTTGTCTCAAATGCGACCCGCTCGCTGTCCGTCCTCTACCTGCGGTGTTGCCTTGCTCCGGATGCGGTATGCTCAACCTGCGGCGCCTTAGATGTAGTCATTGGGGACGTTCTTAAATGACTAGGTTGGGCACATTGCTTTGAGATGTTATTTAATCGGCTTTGATGGCCATTAAGCCGGCTACCTGCTCAAAGAAATTAGCGGCATTCATCTGCTATCGAAAATAATGCTCAAAAAATCGTCCGAGAAGTCGCGGGGCGATTTTTGATGCGTCGCGCGTCAAGTGATTTGGCAAGTTCTTGGTTAGATATTGGTCAGTTTTGGGCAACCTTGCCAAAAGCTTGACGAATGCAGATTTAGACGTCGGCGAATGAACATTTCAGGCAGGTTCCAAGCAAAATTCTGGGCTGATTCTCGATAATCGCCTTCAATCGTCCCTTGCCAAGCGCTGGCCTCGCTTACAATCTGCTCCGACATTCGCGCGCCGTCCGGCGCTTAAGAGGGGAGGGCCCCATGGCAAACGAGATTTGGACCATCAAGCGTTGTCTCGAGTGGACCAAGGAGTACCTGGCCGAGCGCGGCGAGGAGCACCCTCGTCTTTCTGCCGAGTGGCTGCTCTGCGCTGCCACGGGTTTGGCACGCATCGACTTATATATGCGCATGGACGAGACGCTTAACGCGGCTCAGCTCGAGACCATGCACGCGGCCGTTGTTCGTCGCGCTAAAGGTGAACCGCTGCAGTACATCACCGGCAGCACGCAGTTTCGCATGATCGACGTCGCGTGCGCCCCCGGCGTGCTCATTCCGCGTCCCGAGACCGAGATGCTCGTCGAGGAAGTCCTCAATTATCTGGATGCCGAGGTGCTGAGCCCCGAGGCTGCCGCCCGCCAGCGCGTGGAGCTGCCTTGGAACGATGAGGTCGAGCAGGCCCGCAAAGCCGAGGCGGCGCTGGCTGACGAACGCGCGGCCGCCGAGCGCCGTGCCGCCAACCTGACGGCCGCCGATGAGGCTGCGCTGGGTAGCGACGTGCTCGGTAGCCGCGCCTATGCCGAGGAACTGGCCGACCGCGAGGCCGAGGAAGCCGCCGCGCAGGCAGCAGAAGCCGAAGCGGCAGAAGCAGAGGCCATGGAAACCCCCGAGCCCGAGCTCGACGAATACGGCATCGCCATTGAGGACAACGACCAACAGGCGACTCCCGCGCAAGATGCCGCCGAGGCTAACGTATCTGCCCCAGCCGAGCCCCGCACTGCCCGCGTTCTCGAGGTCGGCTGCGGCACGGGCTGCATTTCGCTCTCCCTTGCCTGGGAGCGCCGCGGGCACGTTACCTGCACTGCTACCGATATCGAGCCGCGCGCCATCGACCTTGCTACCAAAAACCGCGATGCGCTTGGCCTCACGTCCGACGAGGTCGCCTTCAGCCTCACCAACCTGGTGAGTTCCATTCCCCGCGAAGAGTGGGGCACCTTTGACGTACTCGTCTCCAACCCGCCCTACATCCCCACCGATGTCATGCGCTCGCTGCCGCATGAGGTCAAGGACTTTGAGCCCGATCTGGCGCTCGAGGGCGGTGCCGACGGTCTCGATATCTTTCGCCGCCTGCTCAACGCGGCGCCCTACATGCTGCGTGCCGGCGGCCTGTTTGCCTGCGAGCTCTACGAGGGCGCGCTCGACGCCGCGGCCGAGCTCTGTCGTCAAGCAGGCCTTTCGGACGTGCGTATCGTCCACGACCTCACCGATCGTCCCCGCATCGTTCGAGCCATCGTCACCGAGCCCAAACAGCGTATTTAAGCTGAATAAATAGACATTTGCGCAAGTTTGTCCTTGCAATATACCGTAAAACTTCTACTATAGAAGGAGAAAGGTATGTCAAATCAGCTGCATCGGTACCGTATCGTGCTTGATTACATTGAACCTTGGCTTGATGAGCAGGATGAAGCTACGCTGAAGCAGATTTATTCAGACCTTTTGGTGCTCGAGAAGGAAGGTCCCAGCCTTGGTCGTCCGCTGGTTGACCGCGTAAAGGGCTCGAAGCTTCATCATTTAAAGGAGCTGAGAGTGACGTCGTGTGGTGGGCAGGTGATTCGCATCCTCTTCGCCTTTGACCCCAAGCGCCAGGCGGTATTGCTATTGGCGGGTGATAAGTCGCGAGCGGGATCGTCAAGGGCAAAATGGAACGGTTGGTATGCGATCAACATT